>JAGQNU010000005.1 GCA_020427905.1 Candidatus Saccharimonadota bacterium
TCACAGAAACTGAAGTAGAAGGTCAACACGCCCTCCAGCTAACCTACACCATCACCGACAACGGCAACCTAGACCTCAACCCAGAAGAGGGAAGCATTGAAGATCCAGTAGGCCTGGCTACTACAGCCAACAACCTCGCCTCCACCGGCCACAACACCACTACCTACCTCACCATAGCCACTATCCTTACCACCCTTGGCACAATAACTACTGTCATCATGAAAAGAAGCAGAAAGCTACGTGTCTAAACTAAAACACCTCCTCATCTCTCTCGTAGCTTCAGCTAGTCTATTCATTATCTTCTCTGGCTCTACCCAAGCTGCCTCCTTCACTGTAGCTGATGGCAACGATGAAAACACCGATAACTCTTCTTGTTCCCTCACTGAAGCTATAACTAACATAAACGCCCAATCCACCGACGAACCAGATTGTGTACCCACAGGAGCCTATGGCACTGATGACACCATAAACCTACCAGCTGGGATTATCACTTTGACCGGAGAACTGGATCCAATCTTAGAATCTGTAACCATAGCTGGAGAAGGTATAGGGCAATCCGTTATTGATGGAGATGATGGAACATACCCAGGAGTTACAGTAGGAGGTTCTGGCACAGAATCGGTTGCACTAATTGAAATGACCATCCAAAATGTCGATGGCACAGCAGTTTTAGTTAGAGATGCTAATCTTTTGATAGACCAGCTAGAGGTCTATGGTAGTTCTGACCAAATAGGTTCCAACACGGGCATCGAGTATGGTATTAGGCATTCAAATGACAATGGCAATTCACTGGGTGTAGATATTGGCAATACGTATGTTCACCACCTTACTACATCTGAAGACGAGCTGGCAGGCTTCTTTTTTGAAAATCAGGATGTCAATGGTTCACATACGGAAATTAACCTGGATAATGTAACTGTTGATAACATGGATTCTGACACCTCTTTAACAACCCACGGCATACTCTTTTCAGGCTTCGAAGGGCTTGAACAAACTATGGATGTTTCAGCGTCGAATGTAACCATCAGCAATATTAGTGGGAGCCAACTTGTAAACGGTTTAGCTGCAGTAGTGGTGGCTGCCACTGGCGATTCAGTGATGAACCTAGACGTGCGTAATATGACAATAACTGGTATTGCTGGCTCAACAAGTATATATGCTGACTCATCAGCCTTTTCTATAGGTGGTGCAGCACTGAATAATAGCCTTACCGCAGCCGTAACAGTAAACGCAAGTAACCTATTGTTAGCACAAAACACGATAGATAATACACCAGCCAACTGTCTCGTAACAGACATGACACCTCTAGTAATGGGCACCGGAACCCCAGAACTTTCTCTCACAAGCAATGGCGGCAACCTCTCCGATGATACCACTTGCTCTAGCTACTTCACCCAGCCGACAGATCAGAATAATGTTACTAATCTTGCTTTAACCCTGGGTACTCTCGGAGATTACGGTGGCTCCGTACCGACGATTCCGCTGCTCGAAGGTTCGCCTGCTATTGATGCTGGTGTGACAGTTGCAGGCCTCGCTTCAGACGCTCGTGGTGTCTCACGACCACTTGGTCTCGCATACGATTCTGGTGCCTACGAGTCTCCATTTACAAAAACAGTCGAAGGTACCGAGACCCTGGCAAGCACCGGACAAAACATCAAGCTAGTTAGTTTCTTTGCAGCATTACTACTAGCACTGGGCCTCATGCTACAGCTGCGGAGACACTATGTTTAAGCTGAAACATCTCATATTCTCACTTGTGGCTTCTGCTGGAATTCTCGTAGTTTTTAGCTCCTCAGCTCATGCCGCTTCAGTTACCGTTAATTCTACCGACGACACCGCCACCCAAGATGATGGTGATTGTACTCTGAGAGAAGCTATCAATAACGTCAATGAAGGCTCTGATACCACAGATGGCGGCGGAGGTGGTGACTGCGTAGCTGGCGATGGCGGTAATGACACGGTTATACTACCGGCTGGAACAATAACTCTAGCGAGTGACTTGCCTGATCTCACCACCTCAATTGCTATCCACGGACAAGGTATGGACGCTACCACTATTGACGGGGATGGACAATGGCGTGTTTTTGAATATGAACAGTCAACCAACGACGATACCATAGTAATTCATGGATTGGGTGTAACTGATTTTGTGAATTATGCCATCGAAATTGCAAACGCAAGCGTTGATATTCAGCAAGTCGACATTAACTTGTCAAATAGTTTCGTCGGCGATGATTTTGGTGGAATAGTTCTGCGAAATAACTATACTGGAGCAAATGAAGTAACCACTCGAGATATTCGTGTGCATGGCCTTGATTCTAGCGATATCGATGGGTCGTTCACCGGCTTTGCGGTAGCTGGAGGTAATTCGGCCGGAACTGGCAGTACGAATGCCGTAATTGATAATATTACAGTTGATGATTTAACGGTCTCTGATGTAGATGCAAACTCGGTAAACGTGTTTATTATATCCAACGGTGCGTATGGCCCAACTGGAGGGCGCCATACCATGAACGCACAAGTATCCAATATTACAATTTCAGACATAGAATCGGTAAGTTTTGTAGCTGCGTTTGGCGCATCTACCATATCTGCAGGTGGTGCAAGCACATTAAATCTTGGTGCGCGCAACGTAACAATTTCGAATATCCGTGGTGGAGAGACCATCTATGGTGCTAGTTCAGGGCTTGCGGTTGGTGGCGGTACAATTGGCGCTGGTGCTACTGCGACAACAACTGTAGTCACGTCAAACGTTTTGGTTAGCAATGTTCTTAATACAAGTTCCAGCGCGCCTGCGAATTGTTCAGTTGTTGATTTAAGCGCGCTCTTTGGAGGCACGGGTACAGTTACAAATACCTTCTCCTCCTCCGGCGGCAACCTCTCCGATGACACCTCCTGCTCTAGTTACTTCACTCAACCCACAGACCAAAACAACATAACCAGCCTAGCTTCAACTCTCGGTACTTTGGGAGACTACGGTGGCTACGTACCGACCATTCCTCTCCTTGAAGGATCACCAGCCATTGATGCTGGTGTGACCGTAGCTGGCCTCACTACTGATGCCCGAGGTATATCTCGTCCTCTAGGCAATGCCTACGACTCAGGAGCCTACGAGTCACCATTCACGAAAACCGTTGAAAGCACTGAGAGCCTAGCAAATACTGGTCAGAGCGTCCAACCCCTCGGTGTATTCACGTCAATTCTTTTCTCACTTGGTCTGATGCTCCAGCTACGGAGACAAAATGTTTAAGCTGAAACATCTCATACTCTCACTTGTAGCTTCAGCGGGTATACTTGTAGTTTCTAGCTCCTCAGCTCATGCTGCTACTATCAATGTTAATACGCTTGATGACACAGACATACAGGATGATGGCGCCTGTTCACTTCGTGAAGCAATCAATAATATCAATGCAGGCTCCGATACAACTGACGGTGGAGGTGGAGGAGATTGTCCAGCAGGTGATGGAGTTGATGACACCGTAGTTCTACCGTCTGGAACCATGACACTAAATCTACACCTACCCGAGATAACTGAATCAATAGCCATAACAGGTCAGGGGATGGGCACTACTATAATCGATGGGGATGGGGCTTACGGTGCACTATCTGTTAACGGGTCCAGTACGCCTATTGACAGTTTTACTGTAGCTGACCTTACGATTACCGGCTATCAAGCGGCGGGCATCAGCGTCTTTGGTACAGATACGGTAGTTAATATTAGTAGGGTGGAGATTGATGGTAATAACATGATCGCTAGCGGCTCGTTCCCGATTCTCGCTGGGATTGTATGCAGCGGTAGTGGGGAGTTAAATATCAACAGTGTTTACGTGCATGACATATCATCTACAACTGACGGCTCTGGTGTATTAGCTATTGGTATTGCAGGCCAGCAAAATTCTGTTACAGATGTATCCATAGCAAACAGCACAATAAGCAACTTGTCAGCAGCGGCGGGCACAGGTAGCACACAAGGCATTGCTTTCCAGATGGGTGTGCTCGATGGCAGTAGTACACCCGCAACGATAACAGCCGAGCTTGCAAACAACACAATAACCGATTTAAGCTCTGCCAATTCTGGTGCTCAAGCCGTAGGTGCCTTTGGGTTTGTAGAGGATGGTGATTCAAATCTCAACATTGTTTCGACAAATAACACTTTTTCTCACCTGCATGGCACATCAGAGACTATAGATAGCTCAGGGATCTTATTCATAGCAGCATCCACAAATGAAGAAGATACGTTCAATGTTAGCTATCAGTCGGTTAATACAGTCTACGCTGATAGCACCAGTGATGGAACTGTCAATAATACCTGTATGACCGTTGACGGCAACCCATTTATTAGTGGGAGTGGTACAAATACTTTCACATTATCCTCCCTCGGCGGCAACCTCACCGATGACAACACTTGCTCTAGTTATTTCACAGAACCCACTGACCAAAACAATGTTACCAACCTAGCTTCAACTCTTGGTGCCCTCGGAGACTACGGTGGCTATGTGCCAACAATTCCGCTGCTCGAAGGTTCACCAGCCATTGATGCCGGAGTGACCGTTGCTGGTCTTACTTCAGACGCTCGTGGCGTCTCCCGTCCTCTTGGCCTCGCCTACGATTCAGGCGCCTACGAAAGCCCCTACACTCAAGCCGAGGACACAGAAGGGGCAAGTCTAGCGGAGACAGGAGGTCCAGTGGGCCTATTGATTGTGCTCGGGACTGTGCTAGTCGGAAGCTCTCTGGTGCTACAAAAACTAAGATCGACTTGAAACTTCGCATAGTATTGACAATTTAACATAAGCATGATAAAGTGATATATTGAGGGGTCTGTGACTCCGCACCAAAACACCTTCTCTGGGTGTTACTTTAATCTGTAATAACGTCTCGGCGCCTAAACAACATAATGCCGGTGATACATAGCCCGACTGCTATACCGGAGAGAATCACGAGTGGCTTCATAACTATATCTGCCGCTGGGGCAGCAGGAGTATGGCTAAAAGGCGAGAGATTCATCAGCCATTGGGGGAGTTCTAGCAATGGACCCAGCTGATAAATGACGAGACACGCGGTTAAGAACAGCCAGGAGAGGGCCGTAAACCGTCTTGGAATTAACCCAAAGATAACGAGACTAACACCAACAACAACTGCGATCGCTGGCATGTGTACCAGGATTGAGAGGCCAAGCTCTGTCGTATGCTTCAAAACATTGCCATCAATCAGGCCATAGGTTGCACCTGCCACGATGCCGCTGGCACACAAGATGGCGCCACCGGCAATAAGTGTAAAAATCGTTTGGGTGGTCAACCAAGACGCCTTACTGAGCTGAGTGGAGAGCATGACCTCAAGGCGACCTGATGTCTCCTCATTCTTCATGCGCACAAGCGTTTGCAGTGCGTAGGCGGCAACTGTGAGCCCAACAATAGTAAACATGGCACTGAACATGATGTTAGTAACATCTCCGCCACCACCGAGTGAGGCGAGTAGCTCCTGCATCTCAGGGTTACTGCTAATAAGGTCAGCAAAGTCGTCAGCTACTGCTCCAAGTGTCGCGCCGGTTGCAGCAAGCGCTATCATCCATCCAATAAATGAACCGCGGTTTAATCGCCAGATCACACCAAAACGTCGTAGTAGGCGAGGCTGAGCTTTGGCGCGTCCAAGTCGCGGCATAAAGATGCTTGAGCCAACATCTCTCCGAGCTAGTAGTGCATAGGCGAGCGCTATGAGCACGAGTGAGCACCCAAAGAGTAACCACAGTACCCACCACCTCTCTGCTGCAAACGGTTCAGCATTAGTAACCCATCCGAGTGGACTGAGCCATGATATCCAGCTTGTGGTTGCACTCAGCCGATCTGGATTCACGCTCCCAAATGCATCACCAACGCCTTTGACGATAAAGAAGAATCCAAACAACAGACTGGCGGAGCCGTTGGCTGTTCTGGTCGACTCAAATAGTTGGGAGGTGATAGCGGCAACCCCAGCAAACACCAACCCAAGGAGCCCGAGACCAGCACTATACAGTAGCGCACCAGACGTCTCATACCCAATAGCCGCGTAGCTGAGGAATATAGCGCCAGTCAGTACGATATTTACAACAGCTGCCAGGATGAGTGCAGAGGTGAGGCTTGCTTGGCGTCCCACCTCCATGGACCCAAATACCTCGCTGCGGCCGGACTCTTCATTCTGCCTGGTGTGGCGGGTAATTAAGAACACATTTATAAGTACGACAAATAGCGAGGTTAACATGAACGTCTCAATAATACTGATCTCACCAATGCTTGGGCCGGTTATTGCCCCGCCGATTAAACGTGTAACGGCGCTTGGTGCAGTCGCAGTCGCGTAGGCAATGCGCTTTGGCACAGTGTCGTAGGTGCTCATGAGTGTTGAGGTTGTGAGGATGGTCATGGCAAATGCAGCAACTATCCAAACAGGGAGTTTAACGCGATCAATACGCAGCGACAGCTTCAGTAATTTTTTTGTTCCAACGAGAGCCTTCATTGTGTAGCTTCACCGCTCTTTTCATCGTAGTGGCGCATAAAGAGCTCCTCTAGAGATGGTGGTTCACTGGTGAGAGAATCGATGCCGTAGAGAGCAAGGTGCTCGATGGCAGCACCGAGTGTATCGTGCTCAACCACAAACTGCACCTTCTTGCCGTCAAGCTTGACGTTCTTTACGCCCTGAATGTTCTTAACGCCGCGCGCAAGCTTTTTAGTGGTTGCTTTGACGGTGTGCTGGCTGAGATGTCGCAGCTGACTGAGTGCACCTGTCTCGACCGTTGCGCCTCCACGGATGATAGTGACTTGGTCGGCCAAGGCTTCAACTTCTGCCAGGATGTGACTTGAGAGCAATATTGTCTTGCCTTGGTGTTTCAACTCCTTAATATAGTGTTGAAACACTGACTCCATAAGAGGGTCGAGGCCACTGGTGGGCTCATCAAGGACATAGAGCGGTGTGTCGCTTGTGAGCGCAGCGACGAGAGCTACCTTCTGGCGGTTTCCTTTTGAGTACGTCCGACATTTTTTGCGTGGATCAAGTTGAAAGTCCTCGAGCAGCTGTCGGCGTTTTTTGTGGTTGACGGAGCCACGAAGGTTGGCAAAAAAATCGATGACTTCACCACCGGAGAGGTTTGGCCACAAGCTGACATCACCCGGTACGTAGGAGAGGTTTCTGTGAAGTTCAACGGCGTGCTTCCACGGGTCCTTGCCCAGTAGTGAGACGGTGCCATCAGATTTTCTGAGCAGACCAAGCAAGACTCGAATGGTTGTTGACTTTCCGGAACCATTTGGGCCCAAGAAGCCGTGAACCTCACCTTGTCTGACGGTCAGGTTGAGGTCGCTGAGTGCCGTAAACGACCCAAATTTTTTTACAAGATGTTTTGTCTCGATGACGGTTTTTGGTGATCTCTGCGTTGTTTTTGCCATTGCCCCTCGCTCTTAGCTTTATGGAGTCAGTATATCATTTTTGGCTGTGCTGTGTTTGGGCAAAGCTGCTATGATTAAGATATGAAGAAGCTTTTGGTTGTTGCGGCTGTTCTCCTGGGGTTGGCGTATACTCCTATGGTCTCGGCGCAGAACTTGCAAGCCTTCACCATTAACTCGTTTGAGGCCGACTACTATCTAGCTAAGGATGACAAAGATGTATCACAACTAAAGGTTGTGGAGCGTATTGAGGCTGAGTTTCCTGAGTATGATCAAAACCATGGCATAGAGCGGGCGCTCCCACAAAAATACAAGGGCAAGGATCTCAATGTGCAGATAACATCCATCACTCGTGATGATGGGACGGCCTGGAACTATAGTACCTATGCTCAAAACGACAACCTGATTGCGCGGATTGGTGACGGGGGCCGCTATGTGCACGGTGCGCAAACCTACGTCATAACGTACACGCAACGGAATGTCATTACGTTTGAGAGTGACTCGGGCGGGGCATTTGACCACGATGAATGGTACTGGGATGTAAACGGGGACGAGTGGCAGCAGCCAATCAGTTCTGTCGTCGCGCGCCTACATCTGCGAGAGTCGCTCGCCTCAAAGATTAGCAAGGACACTATCTGCTATACCGGCTCATACGGTCAATCTGGTGCGGACTGTGCAGTAGAGCGCTCGTCTGATGCGTATGGCCAAGTCATAACTGTGACCAGTACACGGTCGTTTTCTGCAGGAGAAAACCTTAGCTTCGTAATGGGGTTTGCTCAAAGTACATTTCAGCCTTACAAAATTGACCCAGCGTTGCTTGCGCTGATTATCGCATATTTTGCTGGTTCGTTTTTACTGCCAATTGTGATTACGTTCATTATTATGTACCGACGCTGGAGTAAGTCTGGTAGGGACCCTAAGGGTCGAGGCGTGATCGTGCCCCAATACAAACCTCAAAAGGGCATGAATCCGTTGATGGCGGACGTGATACTCAATGAGCGCTTGCAAACAAAGGCAGTCTCAGCAAGTCTTATCGATCTGTGCGTCAGTGGCTATATAAAGATGTATGAGGTGACAAAAAAGAAGGTCCTCAAAGACAAGACAGAGTACGAGCTCGAGCTCATGAAGCCATGCGATACATTGACCGGTGAGATGCAGGAGGTTGCACGTTTGTTCTTTGGTAACATCTCAAAGTCTGGTGTTGGTGAGCGCGTCAACGTCAACGAGAAGAGTCGCAAGCTGTACGCGAAAGTCGCTTCGCTGACAAAGACGATGGGTAACACGGTTGCAGGGCAAGGATACTTTGTGTCTAATCCTGAGACTGCGCGTAGGAAGTATGCGTGGGTAAGTGGTCTCATCGGCGTTATCTGTATAGTAGGATTTACAGTCCTCCAACCCTGGCTGATTAGCTTGTCGATTAGTCTTGCAGTATCGATCGTTATCATTCTGTTGTTTCAGCGCATCATGCCAGCTCGTACGCAAGAAGGAGTCGATGCTAAGGAGTACTTACTTGGGCTCAAAGATTACATGGAGCTTGCTGAGGCCGACCGCATAAAGTTTTTGCAAGGTCCTGATACAGCAGAGAAGATTGACGTCAAAGATACTAAAAAGCTCGTCAAACTCTATGAGCAATTGTTG
>JAGQNU010000114.1 GCA_020427905.1 Candidatus Saccharimonadota bacterium
GCAATATCTTTTGATCTTGTAGAAAGATGACGGCATCAACAGTCTCACCATCATCAAATTTGTATTGCATCTGATATTTGCCCGGTGGCATCACATTCTCAAGCACAGACTGTAGATAGTACTCACCAACTACACCACGCTGCTTAGGATTCTGTAGTACGTTCTGGAGTGTTTTTAGCTCATCTGCAACATTTACGACTCGTTTGTTGGTCTCATCAAGTTTTGTGAGACGTTGCGTGACATCAGCAATGATTTTGGCGCTCTGTGAGAACTGCTTCTGCATACTAGCCGTCATCTGCGCCTGACTGTCCGCAAGTTTCTTGTTGATATTCTCCTGCAGACTCTCCTTGAGCTCGCCAACACCTTTATTGAGATTATCTAAATCGGTTTTAAGTAAGCTGGTCGCCTGGCTGTCACCCTGGTTTGATAACTTCTGAGTCAATATGAAGATAATGACCGCGAAGCCCACAATTACCACTGCCATCAACACAACCAATAGCGTTTCCATAAAACTAGTGTAGCCTAACAAGGTCCAACCTTGCAAAGATTGCAAGGTTGGACCTTGATTTTGGTATTATAGTGTTGAACATGAATGCTACAAAACCTATTGATGAACTCGTCGAGTCACCACGCAAAGATATTGAGAACATCCACGACGATGTCGCCGATGAGACAATTGAGCTCGCTGGAGTTACCAAGCAATCGTTTGATGTACCAGCCAGCAAATATCGCTACATCGACATCTCTGACTCTGCATTTGTCGATTCATTTATGAACAACGTTGAGACATTTAGATCAATCGTCTTACGGGTCACGTTCGATAGCACCCAAATGACGGGTTTGCAATTGGCCGAGGGAGCAATCACTGATGTGGTCTTCAAAAATTGCCGAATGAATCTCACGAACTTTCGTAATGCACAATTTACACGCTGCATGTTTATCGATTGCGATCTGCGCGAGGCTGACTTCGGCGGTTCCCAGTTTGAGAATGTGTTATTTGAGTGCTGCCAACTTGAGGACGCAGAGTTTTCTAACGCATCTTCAAAACGTCTTGAGATCTCTGATTGTAGACTTGGTGCTATAAAAGGCGTGTCTGGGCTCCGTGGCGCAACAGTTGATGAAATCAACATTACCGAGCTTGCTCCACTCTTCGCCGTCGACTATAGCATCACTGTCCGTTGATCGCATTTGAACAGGGTTGATCCTTGCAGAATCGATGAAATTACTTTTGAAATCTATAGATTTTGTAACTTTCTCTGCAAGGATCAACCCTGTCGAGGCATTAAACCAATGTGCCGATGTAACCGTCGAACCAATCGTATTTGATACGGTCCTTCGCGATCCCAGACTCATGCAGGCTCTCTCCAATACTCTCCACAAACTGCTGTGAGCCGGCAATATATATCAGCCGGTCCTCAATATCAGCTACCTTCTCACGAATGTTCTCAGAATTCAGTCGTTCGCCGATTGATCGCACCAACGTCATTTCATCGTCCTTATCCGCTAGCTGAGCGATCTCTTCGAGAAACGGGCACTGCTCATCCCGTCCAGCCCACAGCAACGTCACTGTATTTGGAAGTTCTTGGTTTGCTCGCTCCACAATACTACTTCTAAACGGTGTGATGCCGAGACCGCCAGCGATATACAGCTTCTTAACCGGATCATCTTGCCAGATAAAGTCTCCACCAAGTTGATCAACCTCAACTTCCGCACCCGGTTCGAGTACAGCCAGTTTTTGCTTGAACTGACTCTCGCCAATAAACGTCGTGAGGCGCACATGCCCTTCACTGGGTGCAGAAGCAATAGTGAAGAGTCGATCAGCATCAGCTGGTGGAATGCCTGAAAGTGTGTAATTTATATACTGACCAGCCTCCCAAGTCATCTCCTCTTGGGGTTCAAATATAAACGAGTAGATCGTGTCACACTCGTGCCGCTTCTCAACAAACCTCAACTTCATATAAAAAGTATACCGCATAATATTGACAGCTTCTATATTAGTGACTAAACTATTTAGTGACTAAATGAATAAATTATCCAACAAACGCAAAGAGTTATTTGAACACATTATGCTTGCTATGAGTGAACTACACAGACGCTTTGCTACGCAGCGGGATAGTTTTTTGGCACAGTTTAATATCAGCCGCCCCCAACTCGATGTTCTGTTTGCGGTTAAACACTCCTCACCTACTACAGGAGAGCTCGCAGGACTGTTTTCTGTGACTCCATCTGCAGTATCGCAAATGGTTGATCAGCTTGAACAAAAGGGCCTTGTCACACGCATTCTCGACCAAGATGATAAACGCGTCACTCGCGTTCAGTTAGCTCCCGACACACGTAAGGCATTTAAGGATATGCGTGACCAATTTGTATCTCATCTCAGTAACAAATTCTGTACTGTTTCTGATACAGAGTTAGAGACCTTACTACAGATATTAAACAAAACTATCAACCAGGTAGACAAGGAGGCGTAATGAAAAAGATAAAAGCACAGTTAAAAACTCAAGCAAACAGGCATGGTCTACGAAAATGGCTGCCATTAATAGTACTGGCTAGTGCAATGATGATTATTATCATCGATACGACAGTGTTAAATGTTTCGATTCACAATATGTTAATCGACCTAGACACGACGGTACAAAGTATCCAATGGGTAATTTCTGCATACGCACTGACACTTGCAGCACTAACAATAACAGGTGGTCGCCTTGGTGACTTATTCGGCCGCAAACGCATGTTTATGCTCGGAGCAATATTATTTGCGATCGGTTCCCTGATAACATCGCTTGCACCAACGATTGCCTGGGTTATTTTTGGTAATGCAATCGTCGAGGGTGTTGGCGCCGCATTGATGATGCCTGCAACTGCAGCGCTGCTTGTAAACGAGTATCACGGTAAAGATCGTACCCTTGCCTTTGCAGTGTGGGGTGGTGTGGCCGCCAGTGCAGCCGCCATTGGTCCAATCTTGGGTGGTTGGCTTACAACCAGCTTCTCGTGGCGCTGGGCCTTCAGAATCAACCTTGTTGTCGTATTGCTCCTCTTGCTTGGCGCACGCTTTCTGCATGAAGCACGTGAGCGAGCTGAAAAGATTGAGCTCGATGGCATTGGTATTCTTTTAAGTTCTGTCGGCTTAGTAAGTATTGTATATGGACTCATTGAGTCAAGCACTTATGGATGGTGGATAGCAAAAACCCAATTTGCTCTACTGGGGCACTCGTTCACACCCTGGGGCCTGTCAATCGCACCAATTGCTATCACTCTTGGAGTAATACTACTAGGTATCTTTGCGCTGTTCGAGCACAGGCACGAGCAAAATGGTCACACACCGCTTGTTTCTCTCGGTCTATTTAAGAACGAGCAGTTTACAATCGGGAGCTTAACAACAGCGCTGCAAGCGCTTGGTATGGCTGGCCTCATATTTTCGACACCAATCTTCTACCAAAGCATATTAGGCCTTGATGCATTTCATACTGGGCTCGGATTATTACCAATGTCGCTTGCGGTGATGTTTGGCGCACCGTTCTCAATCAAATTGATCAAGCGCTTTACCCCTAAGCAAATCATACAGATGGGATTCACGCTCAACATACTCGGATCTATACTGCTGTACCGGGCTTTTTCAATAGATGCAACGGTCTGGAGTTTCGCACCCGGCCTCGTGCTGTTTGGTGTTGGTATGGGCTTTGGATTCAGCCAGCTCAGTAACATGGCACTGTCAGCTGTATCAAGTGAGCAGTCCGGTGAAGCCTCTGGCGTCAATAATACGCTTCGTCAGGTTGGTCAAAGCTTTGGATCCGCAATAATTGGGGCGGCCCTGATTGCTACCATAACCAGTAGTGTTGTTCACAACGTAGAGGCGAGCCCGGCTTTACCTACTGCAGCAAAGCCGCAAATTGTACAGCAAGTTAAAGATGCGGGCAGCAATATTGAGTTTGCATCCTCACACACTGATAGCTCAGTACCGCTACAGATTCAATCCGCAGTCAGTAACGCCATTAAACAAGCGACTGTAGATGGTAATAAAACTGCAATGGCTCTGACTGGTGTATTCTCTGTCGTCACCCTGCTATTCTCATTCCTCTTGCCAAACATTCGTAATCTTGAGACTGGCAAAGCCGCAGTCGACAAGACGCCCGCGGCGCATTAGCAGCAATTACCTAAGCAGCAAACCGTGTAAAGATGAGGTAACTAACGCCAGATACAGCTGCAGTGATAAATGCTCCCCACAAGAGATCAATCCCGGTCACTAACCATGGCCAGTCCTTTAAAACCGCCTGGCTTGTGAGATCAAATGTCCCGTACGTGACAAGGCCGAAGAATGCACCGCGCGTCAGCGCGACCTGCCATGACGCCTCACGAACTGCGGGCTGCACCACAAAGAACACGAGACCGGCCATAAACAGCGCGTAGAACACGCCAGCCGCCAAAAAGTTGGCATTCTTGGCCATCAAATGACCGATGTTTGCTTTATAAAACTTTGGTGCAATTACACCGAGCCACACGCTGTCGAGTGCAATAAAGCTCGCAAATGATACCAGATACAACTTAATAAATTCCATGCTTACCCTTTCTTTTGAGGCAGTGGCACAAATTTACTTGTGCGCTTTTTATATGGCTCATAGTTTTTATCACCTGCATAC
>JAGQNU010000115.1:0-1020 GCA_020427905.1 Candidatus Saccharimonadota bacterium
GCTAGCACGGGTATTGCGGCCACGCACATCGGTGGTACGACGATCCATAGCTGGGCTGGGCTCGGCATCAGAGATAGCATTACCGAGCAGGATCACAAGTGGCTCAAGGAGAATGCACGGCTACTAAAGCGATACAACAATCTTGATGTGTTAATTATTGATGAAGTTTCAATGCTGCACGGTAAGCGTCTCAACATGATCAATGAGATTTGTAAGTTGCTCAGAGTTTCAGACGAACCGTTTGGTGGACTGCAGATTATTCTGACAGGCGATCTGTTTCAGCTACCGCCGATTGATCGAGAGGCGACCACGATCGACTTTGTGCATTTGTCTGATGCGTGGCGAGAGCTTAATCCAACGATTTGTTATCTTAAAGAGCAGCATCGACAGGTGAATGATCCACTGCTTGATCTGCTCGAGGCTATGCGCGCTAATGATGTAAACCAGGCACACTTTGATGCGCTCGGCGAGCGGATGGGTCGAGAGGTCTCTGAGAACGTCACACGTCTGTACTCCCACAATGTGGACGTAGAGCGTATCAACAATGAGCACCTGAAGGCATTGGATGAGGATGTTAAGTTGTTTGCCATGGAGACGTTTGGAGTGCAGGCAAAAGTTGAGCAATTGATGAAGAGTGTTCTCGCGCCACAGCTGCTTGAGCTTAAGGTTGGTGCCGAGGTCATGTTTGTGGCCAACAACTTCAGCGAAGGTTTTGTGAATGGCTCACGCGGTACGGTAGTGGACTTTGATGAGAAGTCGCCGATTGTGGAGCTGCAATCAAGTGGCAAGCGCATAACTGTGACGCCGCACAGCTGGTCGCTTGAGGAGGATGGCCGAGAGCGAGCCCGGGTCACACAGCTGCCACTCAGGCTGGCGTGGGCTATCACGATTCACAAAAGTCAGGGCATGAGTTTAGATGCAGCTGAGATTGATCTCAGTCGTGCCTTCACGCCTGGAATGGGATACGTAGCGCTCTCACGGGTACGAAGTATGGACGGTGTTCATCTAAAGGGAATCAAC
>JAGQNU010000115.1:1027-4085 GCA_020427905.1 Candidatus Saccharimonadota bacterium
TGGAGCAATTTTTGATTTTGACGCTCAGCTTCGCGATGCCTCGGATGCAGCGGCGGCGGGTATATCCGATGATGTGCTTACCGAGGGCGATGTGGTGGCGCAGAAGGATATCGATGAAGCTCTGCTTCAGGTACTTGAGGCATGGCGAGCAGACGAGGCTGCGAGACGGAGTCTGCCTCGATACATAGTTGCCGATAATAAAACACTCGAGGCGTTGGCGCGGGATAAGCCAGCTACGATCTCAAAACTGAAGCTTGTACACGGTGTTGGGCCAAAGATGATTGAGCTATATGCCGACGATCTCCTTGTGATGATTAAGGAGCACGCGTAGTACAATAAAGAGGTGAGCAAAACTACCTCCTCAGACAGTCAGCTACCATTCTCAAAGAAGTTTTTATGGGGTGCAAGCGTATCAACGCATCAGGTTGAAGGTAATAATCATAACCAATGGACGGTATGGGAGTTGGAGAATGCTGCCCAATTGGCACGTAGCGCAAAAGACCGCTATGGAGAACTTGAGGTATGGGGCGAGATTAAAGGTGAGGCCACACGGCCGGGGAACTATGTATCAGGCAAAGCGGCTGAGCATTATCGTCGCTATAGAGATGACTTCAAGTTAGCCAAGCAGCTAAACTTAAATGCGATACGCAGTGGTATTGAGTGGTCACGAGTCGAGCCTAAGGAGGGCCAATTTAACGAGAGGGCACTCGAGCACTACAGACAGTATTTCACAGAGATGAAGCAGCAGGGGATAGAGCCAGTGTTGACACTATGGCACTGGACTATGCCGGAGTGGTTTGCGGATAAGGGTGGTTTTCTCAAACGAGCAAATACAAAATACTTCACACGTTATGTGCAGTATGTGATGGAGAACATTGGCGTCAACTTCACATATGTGATTACTATCAATGAACCGACAATATACTCAGCGTTTAGCTATTATTACAAGAGGTGGCCACCGCAACACGCATCGCTTATTGACTCATACTTTGTGCTTAAGAATCTTGCGCGAGCTCACAAAACAGCGTACAAGCTGATCAAGTCTCACCAACCAAAGGCGAGGGTAGGGTTAGCGCACAACTGTGCCTATGTATACACAGATGATGACTCATGGATAAGCTCCCTGTCTGTTCGCATTGCGCATTACATCGGTAACAAATGGTTCATTAATCAGGTTAAAAAGCAGCAAGACTTTCTCGGCTTGAACTATTATCTCGGGCATCGGATTAAAGGTGTCCGTAGTGCCAACACAAACGACAAACCGCTCAATGATCTTGGATGGCGCATGGAGCCAGAGTTGCTCGGCAAACTGGCTGAGCAACTTCATAGCGAGTATGGGTTACCAATCTTAGTCACAGAAACAGGTGTCGCGGACAAAAATGATACGCACCGCAAGTGGTGGATCCAGAATAACCTCTCTTCACTCACTTTAGCGCAGAAGCGGGGGGCCCAGATACTCGGTTATATTCACTGGAGTTTGCTTGATAATTTTGAGTGGGCGGAGGGATTTTGGCCACGGTTTGGACTCATAGAGGTTGATTATAAAACCCAGAGGCACACAATTCGTTCGTCAGCCAAGTGGTACGCAGATGTTATCAAACATTCACGAGATCACGCATGAGTGATTTTTCTAACGCTCGGATTGTGGTTATTGGTGGCGGGACCGGTAGTTTCACGTTGCTTAAGTCGTTGAAGAAGCACACTGAGCACATCACTGCTCTTGTAAACATGGTTGATGACGGTGGCTCAACTGGGGTACTTAGGGATGAGCTTGGTGTATTGCCGCCGGGCGATGTCAGGCAATGTTTGGTAGCACTCTCGGAGACACCATTACTGAGAGACCTCTTTAGCTATCGGTTTGAAGAGGGGACATTTGCTGGTCACGCCTTCGGTAATCTGTTTATGGCAGGACTCGAGAAGGTGACGGGCAGTTTTCATGAGGCAGTAGAAGAGGCGAGTAGAGTACTGAACATTACTGGTGCGGTTGAACCGACGGTACTCAATGAGCTGAGATTGTGCGTCAAATTGCCGAGTGGTAAAACGGTGCGTGGCCAAAATGCGGTCGACACCTCTAACTTTGAGTCCAGCAAGCCTGATATCTGGCTTGAGCCTATGCCGATGGTAAACCCGGCAGCCGTAAAGGCAATTGATGTCGCAGACCTAATCATCATTGCTCCGGGCAACCTGTATAGTAGTCTAGCGCCGGCGCTGATGATCGCCGAGCTTGCAGAGGCGCTACAGCACACAAAGGCACCAAAGCTGTATGTGTGTAACCTTGTGACTAAACCTGGTCAAACAGATGGCTTCATGGTGTCAGATTTTGCCAGTGAAATAGAACGATTTGTGGGTTCAAAACTTCTGGACTATGTACTCTACAACACACGTGAGCCGGGTCACGATCTATTGAAGAAGTATGCATCACAAGGAGAGTATTGGGTCCAAGTCGACGAGAGTATCCTTGAGAAAGCGCATTATAGGGCGGTTGGCGTGGAGTTGGTGGGCGACATCTTTAAGCCGAGCTCCAAGGCTGACTTGTTGCCACGCACCTTGATTCGTCATGATTCGGACACGGTTGCTCGGGCAATTGAGGAGATCTACCGTGGCTCAGTTTAACCACGTCTGGTTGTTGGATTTTGATCGCACGATATCATCTGTCGATGTCGTCTCACGTATGGTGACGCATGTTTGCGACGACATGGGCCTAGATTACTCATTATTAGAGCGAGAACACGCTCGCACTGAGGCACGTGGAGAGTCTTTTGTGGTGACGAAGCTGTTTAAGCAGTTGTGGCCTCAATTTTATGCCGAGTTTCAAGAGCGACTTCATCAAGTGGACCACCTCGAAAGTGTCTTCCCGGATGCTGCCGCCTTTATAGACGGTCTTGGCAAACGTGGTGAGCGGTTTGTGATTATTACCTTTGGTGACAGGGAGTGGCAAATGATGAAGTTGCGGTTCTCGGGGTTGGCGGATAGACCGTATATCGTTTGCGCCTCACCGCATAAATCTGATTTGATTCGTAGCTGGCAACACGGTACGATGTTTAAGTTATCTCTCGAT
>JAGQNU010000116.1 GCA_020427905.1 Candidatus Saccharimonadota bacterium
GCGTGACGCAGAAGCAGATTCAGCCCAAAACACCGGTGGAACTCTCGCTCTTTGCTTTAATTACGGGGGTACGCGTGAGATTACTGATGCTGTAAAGGCGATAGTAGCCTCAGGCGTGAGCGCCGATGATGTAGATGAGAAACTGGTAGCAGATAATTTGTACCATCCGGATATCCCACCTGTGGACTTTATGATTAGGACCAGTGGCGAGCAGCGTATTAGCAACTTTATGTTGTGGCGCATGAGCTACGCTGAGTTGTACTTTGCCAAACCACACTGGCCAGCATTGACAACAGAGGATATTGATGAGGCGCTTGCTGAGTTCGCTCGTCGCAATCGAAGGTTTGGCGGTAACTAATGCTCGTATTTGTGGGCATTGTTTTATTTGTGTTGTTGGTTGTCGTACATGAGTACGGGCATTTTATTGCTGCGCGCAAAAATGGCGTTGAGGTTGAGGAGTTTGGTATCGGGTTCCCACCTAAGGCCAAGACTATCACTAAAAAGAACGGTACCGAGTACACCCTCAATTGGCTCCCAATTGGTGGTTTTGTCCGTCTGAAGGGCGAGCACGACGCAGCGACTGAGAAGGGTAGCTTTGGTGCTGCGAGCTTCCCTAAAAAAGCGCTCATCATTGCAGCTGGTGTACTCATGAACTGGTTAACTGCGGCGGTTATCTTCACGATCCTTGCACTCGTTGGTATGCCACAACTGCTTGATAATCAGTTTAGGGTCGCAAGCGACGCAACCGTAACGGAGCAACGTGTGTACGCTGGATTTGTCGCAGAGGATTCGCCAGCGGAGCAGGCCGGAATTAAAGTGGGCGACACAATTAAGAGCATTTCTAGTACGGAGATTGTAAGCTCGGAGCAACTTCGGAGCACCACTAATACATACGCCGGTGAAAAGGTTAAGATCGTATATGAATCAGATAGTGAGGCTGTCACTCGTCCTGTAGTTCTGCGTAACGATAGTGACAAGGGTAACCTCGGCATTTCACCTGCTGAAAGAACACAGGTGAGGTCAACATGGTCCGCACCGATAGTTGGCGTTGGAACAACCGCTCAGTTCACATACGAGACATTTAAAGGGGTTGGGTCTGCATTGCTCAATTTGTTTACAGGAAATGGCGGCAAAGCCAGTGAGAGTGTGACGGGCCCGGTTGGTATTGTTGTAGTCCTCAAAGACTTGGCGCAGCAAGGCTTTGTGTTTGTCCTGTTTCTGATTGGTGTGATCTCAGTGTCGTTGGCAGTTATGAACACGCTACCGATCCCGGCACTTGATGGCGGGCGCTTGTTTGTTATGGGCCTCTTCAGGGCTATGAAGAGGCCACTCACAAAGGACGTGGAGGAGAAGATCCACGGCACTGGTATGCTTGCACTGCTTATTCTTGCAGCCTTGATAACGGTGATTGACGTGCGTCGCTTCTTCTGATGAGCAGGGCCCAGATAAAAACAATACTCACTAATCCGATCACTGTGCTCATTGGTGGGTTTGGCCTCTTGTTGTGTGCTCAAATCATTGCAGGTTTTTTTGTGAGCATTTTGGGTGTTGAGTCAAAGCTCCTTGTGGCTGGTGTTATTACAGCCATTAGTCTGTGTGTGCTAGCTGCTGTTGGTGCCACCCTGCTTAAGCTGACTGCAAGCTCTTGGCGCGCACTGGGCATCTCGATGCCGAAAAAAGGGTGGATGAAGCAGGTTGTCATCTATATCGCTCTATATTACATAATAAGCTATGTTTTACAGTTAATCATTGCGCTTGTGGTGCCACAATTTGATCCTATGCAAACACAGGACGTTGGTATTAGCTCGTACACGGTAGGTATGTTTGCACAGAGTGCCGTGGTTCTTGTTGTGCTGACACCACTGCTTGAGGAATTCTTCTTCAGGGGTTTGCTATTTAAGGGTCTTCGCAGAAGCGTGGGGTTTGTTGTGGCTGCTGGCACCAGTAGTCTGTTGTTTGCACTGGCGCATGGACAATGGAATGTGGCGCTCGACACATTTGTGCTGGGCCTATTTCTTTCAAAAATTGTTGAAGATTCCGAGAGTCTACTCCCAGCAATTGTTATGCATGCCGGGAAGAACGCGATTGCACTGGGCTTACTTTTTACGCTGAGTTACTTGTAATCTCTTCACTCGCATGTTGTAATGAGGTCATGGTTTACCAACGACTGATTTCAGTATTACCAATTCCGACTCCTGTATGACAGCTGGGGTTTGGTAGCACAATGTAAAAAATCAGATCGGACGCCCCAGCAACGGGGTATTTTTATATCCATACCTTCGATTCTGAATGAAAGGATACTGATTATGAAAAAACAGATACATGTCTCAAAATTTGGCTCATCGCTCATCGCTGATATTGAGCAGGGTATATTTCAAGAGAAGATTAACAACTATGTCGCCTGCATTACCTCGCACCATCCAAATGATGCACATATTTTTGTAGTATCTGGCGCTCGAGCGGTTGGCATACATCAGCTGAGTACGCTCGCGGGTGAACGTCAGCAGATTACAGACAAGCAATTGGCTGGGATTGGTGCCACGCAGGTATTTAGTGCGTTTGAGCGTG
>JAGQNU010000117.1 GCA_020427905.1 Candidatus Saccharimonadota bacterium
AGCTGTACGAAGTCGACAGTTGAGGATAATGGCACGATGTATCTGCGAGACTTGCGACCAACTCCACCTTGTTGATAGAGACGACAGCAAAGCGACAGAGTTCTTTCGACCACGAGCTGGACAACGCCTCGGTAGCGATAAGTTGCCGTCGGTCATTCCGCACTCATTTGGCCTCATTATGATGATGATGGGTGGCGTGCCAAAGCTTTTTGAGGAGGTGCGCGAGGACACGAGCGCAGGGTTGGTGACTGCAGTAAGTGCTAATTGACGAGGTTGTCAGACTTTAAGTAAGTGAGCGCTTGGGCGAGTTCGGTGTCGGTTGAACCACTTGCGATATAGGTAGAATCTACCCATTTGGTCTCTGTCGATGCTTTGGGCTGGAGTGTGCCTGTCCAGCCATCTACAGTGTAGTAGTACGTACGGAGTTTTGTGTTGTTCTCGAGCAGTTCACACTCTACTTTGTAGAGGTCCTTCTCTCCTACGCTCGGCTTGACTCGCAACTCCTCACCGTACTCACGCTTCAGCGCTTCAACCGGTGTCTCGCCGGGCTCTATGTGACCACCCGGTGGGCTAAAGTTGTTCTCGCTCTCAAGCCTCACGGCAAACAGGGCCTTGTCTTGCACAATTAAGCCGAGTGAGCGCTGAGCCTCAAAATATTCACCACTTTTGCTGTAGCAGTTGTTCTCAAGCTCCTCAGTTGTAGCTACTTTATAACGTGCTTGTACGAGAGCCAGGCCTGCTAGCACGAGGAGTACGCTGATAAACAAGATGACAGATAGCGCTTTCTTCATAGTATGTATGATACCGCATAGTTACAAATACCGCTTATGTACGGTATGATGAAGAGAGTACATATGAAACAAATACTCACAAAATACAAAACCTGGGCCGTCTCTATGAGCGCTCTGCTCATTGTGCTACTCTCTGCCCAAACAGCATATGCGTTGAGTCCTGTACGGATTACTGAGTTGCACTATAATCCACTTGGCAATCAGGGTTCCGGAAACGATAAGGAGTTCATCGAGCTCTACAATGGGAGTGACAGCACAGTCAGTCTTGCGGGGTGGAGTTTTTATGGGGTTAATTACGTATTCCCGGGTGGGGCATCGATTAGTCCGGGGCGCTACTTAGTATTGGCAAAAAATCCAGCGTACGTACCTGCTGCAGTCTATGGTCAGTACACTGGCAACCTTGAGGATGAAGGTGGCGGTGAGACAATTCAACTCAGAAACGCGGGGGGCAGTGTGATGAGTCAGGTCTCGTACTCATATGTTGGTGGATGGCCATACACACCCAAAAACACAGGCCCAAGTTTGAGTCTCATTAGAGTCACGGCTAATGAGGGTTTGGCCGCCTGTTGGGCGCCAAGTGCAGGCGTTGGAGGTACGCCAGGCTATGGCAACAGCCTCGATCAATCATGGGTAGCTGGGCATGCGGGCGGATGCAGCGACGTTGCGTACCCAGTTTCTGCACCAGCACCAACGAGCTCAGGGGGTTCAGCAGCAAATGCCACAGCAGCTGAGTCTCAAACAGAGGCCGATAAGCAGGCCACAGCAGAACAGAAGAAGGTGGAGGAGCAGAAACAAGCCGAACAGAAGCAGCAGGTGGAGGCTAAGAAGGCCGAGGCGAAGGCGAAGCAACAGCAAGCAGATGCTGAACGCAAGCAAAAGACAAGTCGTGCACTGGCTGTCGGGGCATTGGTGGCGCTTCCAGCAACCTCGTTTGCTGGTGTGGTCTCGTTCAGAAAGCTGAGACACTCCAAGGCCTTTAAGGATCTCATGAAGAGTGATAGCGTTAAGCTGCCAAAGACGCCAACAAAGGGCAAAAAGTGAGCAAGAAGCACATCACTAAAAATATCGTAACGAGCTCAGTCAGTGAGTTCCAGCGGCTTGAAATTAAGTATCTGATCTCCAATAACATTGTCGACATCTTGATACCTGATTTACTGCAGCACCTCGAGTATGACTCATACTCCATCAATGGTGAATACGATATATTCAGTGTCTACTTTGACACCCAAGATTTGCAGGCTTTTGAGGCGAAGATGGCGGGCAACAACAAGCGTCAAAAATTCAGAATCAGAT
>JAGQNU010000118.1 GCA_020427905.1 Candidatus Saccharimonadota bacterium
GAACCTGATGTGCCGCCAATTGTTCTGACTGACGAGTACATTGAGGAAGTTGAGTCTAGTATGCCGCTCCTGCCGAGCGAGTATCGTTCTGAGCTGACTCGCATCGGCCTCGACAGGGCGGTGATCGAAGACATTATTGCAGTACCATCCACCGCTCAAGCAGTCATGGAGGTTCTTAAATCTTCTAACGCGGAGCATGCAAAACGAGCAGCTTTTTGGTTAATGCAGCCGCAGTCGGATGATAATACGGACGCCGACACGGCGATAGAAATTTCACCAGCACAGCTCGTTAAACTCTCCGAGATGGTATCTGATAGCAAGCTAAGTTCTACTGCAGCCAAAGACGTACTCGCTGAAATGATGAAAACAGGTGATGATCCTGAGAGTATCGCTGAGAAGAAGAACCTTATTCAAGTATCTGATGAAGGTGCTTTAGATGCGATTGTGGCTGAAGTGCTTGCGGAGAACGAGAAGGCGGCAAACGACGTTAAAGCTGGCGAGATGAAAGCCATCGGTTTCTTAGTTGGCCAAGTTATGGCCAAATCAAAAGGTAAGGCCAACCCAGCGTTAGCCCAGCAGTTGATTAAAAAACACCTCGGTGTCTAGCTAATCCCTACTCGTCTTGTTGTACGCCAAATACTCGTTTGATGATGTTGGCGGGAGTAATCTGAGCAATATTTGATGCAAATCGAGTGACGTCCTTGAACTTAGTCTGTAAAAGGATCGTCAAGAAATCCTGAGAGTCGGAACAGTACTGCGTGAATTGATCAAGATGTGATCTGATGAATGGTTCAACACTGCCAACGACATCTTCACCAGCGAGTAAATGCTTCTCGACAAATAACAACGCTGTATTCTGGAGTACATAGAGAGAGTTACCCGAGACGTTACTGAGATCTGCTTCGTTCAGGACTTGCTCCATGATGTTCTGTGGCTCGCGATCGGCAAGCGTGGAGATGATTGTCTGACGAACATCATCAGCATAGTTGGTGTAGTGCTGTAATTGCTCGTCATCTATCATACCCTCGCTATGTAGTAACACGGTACGATGCATAATTGCTGTATATGCGATTGTGCCTGAACGATGCTCTTTACTGATGTCCTCATCATCCAGTCCGGGTCGATAATCGGCATCATGCCACAGAGCTGACATGATGATAACCTGTTTTTGGTAGTCATCTACATCATACAGCTCGCAGAGTGCGAGAGCTGTTTCGGCAACGTAAAACATATGCTCAATATTGTGGTACGGGAGATCATTGCTGTAATGCGATATTGCCTCGGCTGCGACGGGCATCAGCACATTATCAAAGCCAGCTTCAGCACAGAGTTCGTACAACCGTGTTGTGTAATCGTCAACTTCGAGCTGTCGGGTGGTCTCCCAAGTGGTACTCATCTTCACTAATAGTATACAACCAAATGCCGATTGATGCTATAGTGCTGGATCGACCATAAATGATATACTGTAGACATGGATTCATACGATATACTTGTCATTTTACTTTCGGTTCTCCTCATAATCTTCTTAACGATCAGTATCGTTATTGCCGTATACATTGCAAAGTTCATGAAGAACTTGCAGCAGATCTCTGATAAAGCAAAAGAGCTTGTTGACGACGCGAGCTCAGTTGCCGCTACCATGAAGAAGGCAGCAGCACCAACAGTAGTTGCAAAGTTTATTGCAGATCAGGTAAGCAGCGCTGTAAAAAAGCACGCAAGCACTAAAAAGGAGAAGTAATGGCAAAAGGTAAAAAGTTTGGTCTTGGTTTACTCATTGGCGCAGTTGCTGGAACGGTCGCTGGAATTTTAACTGCACCAAAAAGCGGCAAAGAGACACGCAGAGATCTCAAAAAGAAAGCTGATGAAGCCAAGGGTGCTGCAGAGCGTAAGCTGAAAGATGCTCACAAAGAGCTTGCAAAACTCTCTGATGATGCAAAAGCTCAGGCAACCAAGCTTAAAGGCAAGGCTAAAAAAGAGATGGAAGAGCTTGCAAAAAAAGCAGACGAGCTGAAAGAAAAAGTTAAGGCTGCAATTACCTCAATAAAAAGTGGTGACGATGACAGCGATGATGCTACGGTGGACCAACTTTTAAAGGATCTTAAAGCGATACAACAAAAGATAACTACTAAAGCAAAAGAGTTGAAGAAGTAATCATGGAGCAACCGCAGGCACAACCCAAAGATTTACTCTCGCGGGTTGGTGAGCGGTTACAGCGTCAAGGAATAGGAGTATTGCGTCTGGCGGCAGTATTTGCAGGCGGTCTCCTGCTTGCATCGATGGATCAACTGTCAGTTCCATCAGTTGATGTTGATGACTCAGGCGTAGATATTCTCTCACAATATGCTGACTCGTAATATGACTAAAAAAGTAAGTCCAAAAAAAGCAGTGACTGATGATCCGCGCGTCGCACGTGCAGCCTTAGAGTATTTGTTCGCAACCCGATACATTGATAGAAAGCGACTGTATCTGGAGAACTTTTACCGTGGTATGTTCTTTAGTATCGGCTCAATTGTAGGAATCGTCCTAGTCGGTACGCTCGTACTTTGGCTCCTATCATTTTTTGACAGCATTCCATTCATCGATAAGATTTCGCGTGCAATCGAAGCCTCTCTTAACTAGGTGGTGACTCCAGGAAAATAGTATGAACTTGAGGCGTTAGTGCGTGCGCATCTGTAGTTGTTATAAACACCTGGTGGTCCTTGAGTCCGTCTAGCACACGCTCTTGGTGTGACAGATCAAGCTCACTCAGTACATCATCAAGCAAAAGTATTGGTGAGATATTCTCTGGTTTGAAGCGCTCTGATAATAGTTGTGTCTCTAGCATCTTAAGCGCTACAACAATAGTCCGAACCTCACCGCGGCTAGCTCGCTCTGTGGCTGGCTGGCTTGCAAGGTGCACAACCAAGTCATCACGGTGTGGGCCAAAGCTAGTATGACCAAGTGCAATGTCCCGCATGAGTGAGGACTCGAAGTACTGTAATAGTTTACTGGCGTATGACGTTGCATTTTTGCTTACGTCACTTGCGTACAATAATACGATATCGTCTGTGCCGCCGAGGCCACGGTAGTGATCTGAGATTCGTTCCTGCAATTTTTCTATGACATTGGTGCGTGCCTTAACGACCGACTCTGCTGAGTGAGCAAGCTGTGTGTTCCAGATGAACAAGTCGGGTGGTGCGTTATGGACCTTCTTGTCGCGAAGGCTTTTGAGTAACTGATTACGCTGTTTAAGAATTCGGACATATTTATTTTGTTCTGTAGCAACCTCTAT
>JAGQNU010000119.1 GCA_020427905.1 Candidatus Saccharimonadota bacterium
GTTAACTCGGAGTTAACTCGGAGTTTTAGATCTGTAGTTTCTTTGCATGTATTTGTATTTACTGTAGCCTAGTTTGATAAAAATCGCAGTGTCTGAGTTAGTGATTGCAAGATACATCACGGCGCGCGTATACTAACGATACTTAATAATACAAGCCAAGCATGACGGAAGTCCGGTACGAGCGTGAGCTTTACTCCGGCACTGTGCCGCAACGGTTTTGAGTCCGATACGTTATGCAACAAATGGCCTTCCGAGCAGAAGATCATGATGCACATCACGCTATCTCTCCTGTTCGGTTAAACCAAAAACAGGAGTTTTTTAATGAGAGCTGAGCGCGCGGGAGTGACATCACTTACTGCACATGACATGACTGCGTTGGAACGGGTGCAGATGGGAGGGCACTACGAGCAGTGGCTGGCGTCGGGCTTCTCTCAGGCTGCCTATAAAGCCAGAGATATCACTGAGTACGGATCGGTTTTACCCGAGACTCAGCGACGTGTTCGCAACGAGCGTAAAGGTCTTGCCCTTGAGAAGCTCGGTGAGCCGTTTGTGACAAAGTTTGAGTATACACTGACACCGGCTGGACTTGCCGCTGAGGACGGAGAACTGTTTAGCACAATCTTCATACGTGGTCACGAGCAAGCGCTACTTGATGCCAGCCAGGACCACCGGCTTGCGTTCAGGGCCAAAAGGAGCCGGGCAGATGTTGTAAACTCACAGTATATTAACGCTCTTGCACGCGATCCAAGCGTACCGGTGGGCACAACGGTTGTTATTGACTCGCCAAGTCCAGATCATAACGATCTCAACCTGCCGATTGAACTACTTGAGGAGTATCATTATCGGCCCAAGATGCAAATGGCGATGCGGTGGGTAGCTACAAAGACACAAGATGGTATACAGCTGCAGACTATAAATGTGTTTCATGCTGAGCCACACGAACTCGCCGAGTCTCTTAGTGTGGTTGCTCGTCAACCAGTCGCTCTGAAGGCCACCGAGGACATGCCCTGGCAGCGGACAGTATTTACGCCTGACCAAGGTGTCGATGTCGCTCAAGAGCTCGTGGGCAACTTTGATGCGATCAAGCTGAGAGACTTGGGGGCTCATACCTCACATGGCCTTGAGTTGGATGAGCGGGCTGGTGCAAATGCAGTCGAGCTTGTCGAGGGGGATACGTTCTCAAGAGCGCTCGATGCATCAGATTTTGTGATCGATCAAATAGCTGCGAGCCTCGCCACAAAGCAATTGATGGTTGAGCGCGCATACCTTGAGGAGATTTTGAGCATGGAGGGGGCCGATGGGAGCTATGAGCTCCAGGGAAGTGAGCGAGAGAAAGTTTTACGTGTTCTGGGCTCCGATGATTACAGTCTTGATGATCTCCATACTGCCCTGCGAGTGGCGCAGCAGGTTGCAGATGCTTCGTTATGGTCAACACTCCGTAGGATAGTTGATGGCGAGGCTGTCGAGGTCTCAAGCGATGTGCAGGAGGCTGCCCACCAAGGAGTGTCAAGCGTAGAGAGTCACCGTCAGCAAGGTAGCGTTGAGTACGGCTGTCAAGGTGAAGGTACCTCCAAACAAGCTCAGAAGAGCATATTTGACATGTCATCAGATGAACTTGCAAGCGCGTTCATGCGCACCATATTTATTACCAACTGCCCTCTCTGTGATGAAAAAGGCGTGACGGCAACAAAAGAGAACGGGACGATTACCTGTGGTGACTGTGGTGGCTGTGTTGACGTATGTACTGGTGAGGTATTACGAAAAGCCAGTAAAAAGCAGAAGGCCGCTGCTCAATCGGGTAAGGCAGTTGCCAAGACCATGATGAGTCCAGTCGACTGGCTCTTCAACGAGTTTGCTGAGTATGGTAAAAAACGTAGACTACAAACACAAAAACGAGGTAGCAATGAAACCATTGCGTTACGAGGATAAGCCGCGAGCAGTTCAGTTAGAACTAGACGATACAATGTTGCGAATAATCCAATCGTGCGAGCATGAACTAGCCACAAAAGCGCACGATGACAAAAATAAATGTCATGGTTACTTCCCTGGGTTTCAACCAGGTTGTCCTGATCTCCCGGCGTCCTCTGAGCTCGCTGAGGAGCTATCGCAAGTATCCGTTGGCGGAGTAGATCTTGATTTTAATTTTGTTCGACTTTCTGCAATACATCAACAATCGTTATATCCATTTCACCTAGATAGCGATACAGTTACTGCGCTAACTGGTAATTTCAATCGTGTAAGAACCTCGACAATGTGGAGGGCATTATTTAACTTGAGCTCAATTTATGATAGAACAATTGAATACCTGGATGTAGACGTGCCCACAACCGACAAAGCAGGTTTATTGTACGAACAAGATGGCTACATAGCATATACTGGTGATATGGTTCAGGAGCGAACTATCACCATTCCAAAGCTCGTTGGCTCTACTATATCTGGTGTTCTATTTAAAGCTAATAGGGTACTGCACGGTGGTCGAGATGATGCAGACGGTCATTTTGTAGCAGCATATGGTCGTGAGGTTGCGCTGTGAGAATCGGCATTTATGCGGGTACATTTGATCCAGTGCACAATGGGCATATTGAGTTTGCTCGGAAGGCGATTGAGGTCGCGGACTTGGACACGGTTATTATGGTGGCGGAGAAGATGCCATATCGCAAAAAACCTGTGGCAAGCTGGGATCACCGGCAAGCCATGCTGGAGCGGGCAACGGAAGATATTGGGCAGGTCGATCATGATTATCAATTTGCCAATGAGCTTGCGCATCAGCACACCATGGCGGACATGTTACACGTTGCCGCAAAACACTACACTGACAACCCTGAGATTTGGTTTCTTGTGGGCTCAGATGTCTACGAGCATATGCATCAGTGGCAAGGGATAGTCGATGCACGTCAATATGGCGGTTTTGTGGTGGCACTCCGGGATGATCATACCCACGACTGGCTAAAGTCACAGCACGATAAGCTTGTTCAAAAGGGCATCAACCCACACTATGAGCTCGTGCAAAGCGATAAAACGCGCATCAGCTCAAGTAGGATCCGCGAGGCAATTGGAGATGATAATTCCGTTGATACGTTACCCAAAAATGTTTTAGACTATGCAGTTGCTCACAAGCTGTATGCTCGTACTACTCAGTAGTCTCGCCGTCGATATCTTTGATCTCATAGGTGTTTCTGAGATGGTTAAGGTGCTTCTCCTTGTTTTTATTGAAGTCCTTTTTACTCAGGCCGTGACGAGCAATAAAGTTTCCGAGGCGCTCACTACCAACAAAATGTGGAACCATCACGTAGCTTGCACCGAGTCCGTAGAGCTCAGCTGCCTCCTCGGCCGTGTCAGCACGGGTAATAATGACACTATCTTCATTAAGCTTCTCGATGTATTCAATCAAGAACCGATTAGTCGGGAAGTGAGTGATAAAGCTTACAATAAGCTTGGCATCTTGCAGTTGTAGTTCATCAAGCAGCTCAATATCAGTAGCGTCACCATACACATAGTGTATTTGGCGGGCTTCTAGCCGCTCAATTGCCTCTGGGTCGTAGTCAACAACAACAAGCTTTTTGCGCGGCATGCTCTCATATGTCTTTATCAACTCAGACCCACCCTTACTGTATCCAAACTGGACAATGTCATAGCTGGTGCGTCTCTCTTTTTTGTCTTGTCTTCGAGACTCAAAGAACTTAAATCGCTTCTGCAAGAAGTCAAACAACGTGTCGTCATACAAAATGGCATAACAACTGACAGCGATCGTGATGAGAGCCGTGATGGTTATAAGGCTGACAACCTCGCTATCAACGATCCCAATTTGTTGCGCAAGGATGACAAATATAAGGGAGAACTCACTGACTTGCGCCATCATGATACCTACCTTGAAACTGTTGCGCTTAGCGTGACCTAAAAAGCCAAGCGGCAACATAATTGCTAGTGGGTTCATGAGTAGCACAACGGTCGAGAACAGCAATGCGAGCGGTAACTGGCTAATGATATCGCCAATCGCGAGATTTGCTCCCATGACAATAAAGAACATCACGATAAAGAAGTCGCGCACCGGACGGAGCCGTGAGCTTGCCTCTTGAGCATACGGCATGCCAGCCAAGCTCACACCCGCAATCAGCGCACCAATCTCAAGCGAGAATCCACCGAGCTCAAACAATGATGCAATGCCAAGTCCCCATGCGATTGTGAACAAAAAGAGGTACTCAGTGTTCTCTGCAATGAATCTGGTGTAGCGTGGCAGCACTTTGTTGCTAATAAAGAAGAGAGGCACCGCAATTAAAGCACCTTTAACAATCAGGCCAGCCCCACCAAGGAGACTAAAGCCATCCTTCTGCATTGAGAGAACTAGTAGCGCAACTGTTGCGAGGATATCTTGAACGAGTAAAACACCAATAGCCATCTTTCCATACAACCTTGTTTGCTCACGCTTATCTGTCAGGAGCTTGAGGCCAACTATCGTGCTGCTAAATGCGAGCGCCACACCAACGATAAGGCCTGTTACCAAACCTTTGCCAAGCAGCATCATTACGATGGTGCCAAAAATTGCCGAGGCAGTAACTTGGACAGTACCTGTTATAAAGGCAACCTTTCCTAGATCTTTGATGACTTTTGGGTTTAAACCAAGACCAACGATAAACAGCAGTAGGGCGATACCAATTTTTGAGAAGCCCTCAAGTGTCTCAGCATTTTTGACGATACCAAAAATAGGACCCGCTAAAATGCCAGCGAGGATATAACTAATAAGTAGCGGCTGCTTGAGCAAGCGCATTACTGATGCAACCAGTACTGTGATACCGATGATGATACTGAGTTCGCCAAACAGAGAGTGATGCATTTTGTTTTGTCCTTCGCTCCAGCTAGTATGACAGATAAAACGCTTATGGTCTAGCTGGTATACTTGAGCCATGAGTACGACGGAGCAAATATCTGATCAG
>JAGQNU010000120.1 GCA_020427905.1 Candidatus Saccharimonadota bacterium
CATTGGCGCCGAGCTCAAGAAGCTCATCATTCGCATCACGTAAGCTGCAGGCCTCAGTGGTGCAGCCTGGAGTGTCATCTTTTGGATAAAAATAGATGACCAGCCATGAGCCGGCATAGTCTTTTAAAGTTTTTGTGTTGCCATCTTGGTCTGTGAGTGAGAAGTTGGGTGCTTTCATATACCTAGTATAGCAACTAAAACATAGGGTCAATCTCAGACAGTAAGTAAAACGAGCCAGTCACGAGTACGTCATCGTCTGATTTTGCGGCTTCACGCAAAGCTCGCTCAGGGCTGTTGACTGCCACTGCGTCTATGCCGAGCTCTTTAGCGGTTCTCGCCACCTCAACCGAGTCATATGATTGTCTCGTGTGGTAACCACGATTATTGAAGAACTCGGTTGCATAGAGTGTCTCGCAGATAGGTTTAATAGCCAAAAGTGAGTTACGAAGATGCTTGCCGTTGCCAAGAGCAAAGACGACCGGGAGCTTTGTCTTGTAATCTTTGGCCACACGAGAGGTCAGTGCAGTGAGGCCCGTTGCATCGTGGGCGCCGTCCATCAAAATAGTCGACTTCTTGAGCCGACGCTTCTCATACCTACCCGGTACGTACACGAGTTCTGCAGCGTTAAGTGCAGTGTTCTCGCTAAACTGCCAGCCATCACGCTGGGCTAAGTGTGCACATGCGGATAGCGCAATCGAGAGGTTATCGGCAGGGTAGTCGTCTCCTGGATTCGCCCAGGTGACATGTGTGCCTTTTGGCGCTGCGTTCTCCAGGCACTCTTGCTTGAGGGCAACGATCTCTGTGCCCTCGCCAATAACTCTAAGTGTGCTATTAACCTCATCCTTTAGCGATCTCGTTTCGGTCTCGTTGATTTGCGTAACGACAGATACTTTTTTGTCACACTCAAGTAAGTTACTGAGGTCATGAGAGCCACCAATACCAGCCTCAAAAATGCGGTAATCAACTCGTTGCTCAACACTGCCGCGGGCGCTGATGGCAAACTGCACCGCAAAGTAGTCTGGGGCTTGCCCGGCGGGCGTCAGAATTCTGGCGGCCGAGATCACCTCATCACAGAGCGCGACGTAGGCTCGCTCTGGGTAGAGTTGTCCATTGACTTGCAATCGTTCTCGGACCTCATAGACATGCGGACTGACGGAGAGCACGGTGCGCTTATCGTGAGCGCGCAACATAGCGTCGATCAGATAGCAGACAGTACCTTTACCATTTGTACCTGCAACCTGCACAACGGGGGCTTTGTTCTTTGGTGGTGGCAGCATCTCGAGCAGCTCTTTGCCAAAGTAGAATACATCGCGGCGAGACCGGGCTGCTTTGGCAGAGCTCGTAGGCAAATCTATATTCAAAAACTGAGATATCTTTTCAATTGTGTTGAGACGAGTGTGTGTTTTCATTGCGTATACTCTGATACATTGTACCAAAACGCTTATGTTCGTACACAAGTACATATATGCGATAATAGATACACATGCATACACTTCGGCTGCGCACAGAGTTTGAGAAGGTACTGAATAATTACCATATCTCAGCCGCGGGCCAGAAAAGTTTAGAAAAGGCAAAACTTGTACTGATGATTGGACTCAGTGCATCAGGTAGAGATACGATTATTGGCAAGCTCGTTGAGCGCGGCAATTTTCGATACATCGCCTCTGATACCACTCGGCCACCTCGCGTCAATAATGATGTACACGAGGAGCATGGACGGGAGTATTGGTTTCGTAGCGAAGAAGAGTTTCTGGCAGATCTTCAGGCNNNNCAGGCCGGTAAGCTGCTAGAGGCCGAGATAATCCACAACCAGCAAGTATCTGGTATTAGTATTCGCGAACTACAAAAGTGTATTGACCAAGATAAGATCGGCATTACTAATGTTGATCTCAACATTGAGCATATCGTTTCAGTTAAGCCTGATACACGCGCGTTACTTGTAATTCCGCCGAGTTTTGATGAATGGATGCACCGGCTTGATGGCCGTGGGGAAATGTCAGATGTAGAGAAGCAGCGTCGCTACGAAACAGCTCATAGGATACTGAGTACAGTCCGAGGGTGGGACTTTATAGACATTGTAGTAAATGATGTACTTGAGGATGCAGTAGACGATGTGGCCATACTGGCAAGCGGAGAGCGTCAAGACTCGAGTGTGCGAGGTGAGCACATGCGAGCCGTGGAACAGCTTCTGTCAGATGTCGACACGCACCTCAAAACATTGGACGCACGTTAGCACTCTTGATGCTTAAGTGCC
>JAGQNU010000121.1 GCA_020427905.1 Candidatus Saccharimonadota bacterium
GCAACAAGCGCAGCAAGGTAGAGGTAATCGTAGAGGACTTTAACTTTGTTGGCGGCGGCGATGGTGGTGGCAACTACAGCGCCGGTTCAAGTACTTCATCAAGCTCAAACTCTTCAAGCAAGAAGAGCGACAACAAAGATGATGTTGTCATTGAAGACATCGATGACAAACCAATTGATTTAAGCGAGATTCCGTTTTAAATGAGTGAGCAGACACGTCTATTGCCCGATTTCTCCGAAGCACAGGCACGAGAGATGCAACTGCCGCTTAACCCAATAAGTAGAGCACGTAGGGTTAACGCAGTAGTTCGTGAACTTGGTTTGGTGACTTATGGTTCGCCATTTCCATTGTTCCCAAGATTTGAGCTAGTAGCCTTGGGGAAGGCAGCCGACAAAGCACGGCGTGTACGTGAAGTATTACAAACAATAGATCAAGGAGAAGAAGATTAATGAATAACAAGAGAAAACCAACACCGGCTTACTTTGATTACAAAGATATCAAGACGGTGCAGAAGTATATTAACCAGTTTGGTCAGATTGAGCCAGCCAGCAAGACTGGTCTCTCAGCTAAGCAGCAGCGTGCACTTGCAACAGCAGTAAAGCGCGCTCGTCACTTAGCACTTCTGCCATTCGTAGCCGGAAGCTAGGAGCTGCAAAGTGGAACGAAATGTAACAGGGATCGTACTATCAAGAAGTGGCGATAATGTTCATATTGGCGTTGTGAGAGAGGGTAATGTTGAAGGCGGCCTAGAGGAGCGTACGGTACCAAGAGCAGCCCTAGATGCAGCTGGAATTCTTGTAGGTTCTGAAACCGGAAAGCCAGGACGTGATGAGTGGTTCGTAGCTCTGGAAGGAGACGACGGCTCATTATCTGAGTTTGCACCACAAGCGCTTAGCCATGAACTTGAAGGTGTAGATGTACGGGCCGACTGATTTAAAAAAGGGGACGGTTATTCAACTCGACGGTAAGCCCTATCGAGTTATTGAGTACTCTCAAAAAGTGATGGGTCGAGGTGGCTCGATTGTGAACGTCCGTCTCAAGAATCTTATTGACGGTGCAGTACTCTCCAAGACCTTTAAGGGTGCTGACAAGATTGAGCCGGCTCAAGTTGAGAGTCATGCTGTGCAGTATCTCTACGTTGATACCGAGATGCACTTTATGGATCCAACGAGTTTTGAGCAGTTTGATATTGCGCTCGAGCTGGGCGAGGATGCGACAAGCTACCTCAAAGAGGGTGACATGGTAGGGCTGCAATTTTTTGATGGACAGGTTATCAACGTGGAGCTTCCAAAAAACGTGTACCTTACTGTGACGTATGCCGAGGATGTGGTGAAAGGTGATACTGCCAACTCAATCACAAAAAGTGCTACGACAGAGACCGAACTCGAGGTTAAAGTCCCAGCATTTATTAAGGTTGGCGACGTAATTAGTGTTGATACTGAAACAGGCGCTTATCGTGAGCGAAAGAAAGCCTAGTCAGTCCGCAGGTATTGAGTACGTGTTCACTGGTAGTGATTGGACACACGAAGATAAGCAGGCGTACATACAGCGGCTACCAAGAATCTTCTCTCTTGTTAGAATTGCACTACAGAATCTCGGTGTATTTGATGAATCACTGCCGAGAGTCTTACTTGAAAGAGTGACCGGAGTAAGAAAGCACCCTGCTGGTATCTGCTATAACGGCGATACCTATCTAGTTAGTGTCAAAGACAATCACCTCAGTGGTGATGCGTACGCTACACTTCAGTCACATACTCAAGTAAACGTGCATGAATCTATGCATGCTTTTCGACATAGGGTATGTTCGTCGGACGATGCGTTTGAGCTTGCTGCAACAGAGGGCATTGCATGTTTCGCTCACGAGGCCACTATGCAGAGTTTTTTTAGCGCAGACACTGGTATCCGCGAGGCTGTCGAGGAGTGGGGCGAGGTAAAGTTAGACCGTAAATTTCAGCAATTTATCTCAGAAGTAGAGTCAGTTAACTATCGTGCTGTTCGGGAGAGGTGGTTTGAAGAAACGCATGTAGGCTATATTTTGGGACTTTGGCGAGTCGACTGCCTCATCGGTGAAGGAGCCTCTTTAACTGAGATTATACAGATGCCAACAGCTGACGTTTTGGGGGTGGCGTGAAGAAAATTCGCATTGATAACCTCATGGTTCAGAAAGGGCTGGTGGAGACACGAAGTCAGGCTGAGAACTACATTAAGCTTGGGCAGGTGAAGGTTGCTGGTAAGTCGGTGACAAAGCCTGGATACTTTGTATCTGAGGGCGCTGCAATTCAGTTTGGTGCAAAAGAGCAGTACGTCTCTCGCGCTGCCTTGAAGCTGGCGTCGGTAGCAGACACATTGCAGCTTGATTTCAAGGGGAAATCTGTACTTGATGTGGGTTCAAGTACGGGTGGTTTTACGGATTTTGTGTTGCAGCATGGCGCCAAAAGGGTGACTGCTGTTGATGTTGGCACCAACCAATTACATCAGAAGCTGCGGGCAGACGAGCGGGTCGAGCTTTATGAGAAAACTGATATTCGTGACTTTGTATCTGAGACTCTATCAGATATTGCAGTCATTGATGTGAGTTTTATCTCAATCACGAAAGTGCTACCTGCAGTTTCAAAACTTGTGGCAAAGCAGGGACAGATCGTAGCCATGGTAAAGCCGCAGTTTGAGGCAGGCAAGGACCAGCTCAATAAAGGTGTGGTTAAAAATAGTGCTCAGCGGCGAGATATTCTAAAGGGTCTCGAATCTTGGTTCTCTGGCAACGGTTTTGTTGTTCAGAAGAAGTCTGA
>JAGQNU010000122.1 GCA_020427905.1 Candidatus Saccharimonadota bacterium
TGTATGAACTCTACGGCGCGCGCGTGTTTGGCAATATACTCAAAAGCGAGTCGACGCATCAGGACTCAGTTCTTACCCTATTAAACGCGCGTGGCATCGCTGATCCGCGCACTAGTGAGGTCGGCACATTCAATAACACCGAGCTTCAACAACTCTATGATTCACTGATAGCAAAGGGCGAGCAAAGTGCTGCCGATGCGTATGAGGTTGGCGTTGCTATTGAAGAGAAAGACATTGCAGATATCTCTACACAACTTGAGACTGCTCAAGATGAAGATATTATCACCACACTGGAGTCACTCCGTCGCGGCTCCGAGAACCACTTACGTGCCTTCAACCGTCAGCTATAACGCAGCTTACGGATAATGACAGCTGCTATATATACCTCAAGCAGGCTTAGTGGTACCGCAAACCACAAAATGCCGAGAGGCAGGACACTCATGTTACCGATTACAACCCACATTAGTAGAAATGCGGCACCCCAGGTAATCACAACAGTATGCTTGATGCTGAATTGTGTCAGCAGGACATAGATGAGTACCGCGAGCAGGAGAGACCACAGTCCCCAAATTGCGCCGTTAATTGGCTCCGAGGGAAACTCAAGTCCAAGTGAGCTATAGTGATCAGTCCAGAAGTGAATTAGAAGCACTTGGTTTCGGACAAACTCGGACACGCTAATCCAGACGGTTGCAGCAATGATAGGCAATGCGTATCTTCTCATCAATCACATTGTATCAAAGGTGTATACATATTGACACAATGTGTTATAATAGTACTTGGAGTATGACTCTTTCTATTGTTAGCATCAAGTGACTATGATAGAAACCGACATAGCTTTGCCCAAAACGAGCACCCAACACTACTCGGACTAAGCAATTGCGTACTAAGGCGTAATTACTAACAAACAGTCCATTAGGTAGTGTTTTTTGATACCTGAATGGCAGAAAGGATGCCATGTCATCACTAATACAAAGAGTAACTAGCTCAGGAACTGTTGAGCGCTACGGCGCGTCAGATAAACTTGAGCGTGCTACGACTGGTCATATTGAAGAACGTGCTCGGTACGCGGCAGATCTACTTCTTGCCTCGCTCACAGAGACCCCACACACACCTATAATCGACGGTGTACGATACGAGGTGGTGGTCTCAAACCGTTACAACGGTAATGGCGTAGAAGAGGATGCAGAAGACGTCACAGATACTGTTGATGAGGCACGTCTCGCTCTTGCGGAGTTTGTAACTGCGCGGGTAGCTGGGACTGATCCAGTTGAGCTTCGTCGTTATAAGACAGAGTACAAAAAAATCTACAAAGCTCTTGCCCCAAATTCTCGTGGAGAGCGGGGCTACTCATCAAGTTTTGAGGAGGCCTTTGTTGAGAGTGCTCGGGGTAGAGGTATTGACCTACCATCACCTGAGGTTGGACGGAGAATTATTCTGTCCGCACCACGATCACTGCTCGCTCTACCGCTGAAAGGTCACAACTACGGGTATCTCGCAGATGACCGACAGGTAAGCGATGCAGTAACAGAAGACGGCCGTATCGTTAAGACGGTCTCTTATAATAAGTATTCGTTCAAGCCAACCTATCATTACCTCGAGAAGCACCCATCTAGTCTGAGGACAGACCGGATCGGTACCGCACCAGGATCCACAATCGTATCTCAGATTGAGGACCGTGTTGTATACCTGCGAACACAAAGCTCAAAAGCCTAAGTAGACCGAGAACACCCGCAGCGCTGTTGCTGCGGGTGATTGTGATATAATCGGGAGTACTTAACAACTAAAGATATCAAGAGTGCAGCGAGAGAACGAGCTCGATGACCTGCCGCCAACCTGTCGCGAGATAAGGTGGCAAGCCTCGCCCAAATGGGAAGGATAGATGACATACACCCTTTCCATTTGAGAAAGGATTTTTTATGTCAAATTTCAAAACCGC
>JAGQNU010000123.1 GCA_020427905.1 Candidatus Saccharimonadota bacterium
ATCATAGAATCTGACATCAGTTAGTCATCTGTTATACTAATGTAATGAGTATTTTTGCGATCGGTAAGATTCAAGCAGGCAGCTAGGCTTCTTTTGAAGCAAACTGTAACTTTTTGATAGGACTTTTTTTATGATTGCAAAAATTGAGATAGCCGATAAAGCATTCGGCGATAAACTACTGTACAAAGATCTCCGTATGGCCATTGAGCGGGGCGAGAAGGTTGGTTTGATTGGTCGCAACGGCACAGGTAAATCAACGCTGTTCAATATAATTTCTGGTGATGATACTGATTATGACGGCGAGATTACGCTCGCTAAAAACGTAGTGTTGATATCAAGTCGGCAGGAGCACCATGGCTTTGAGGGCATGAGCGTACTTGAGTATATTCTGGCTGATTTGCCGGAGTATACGCGGCTCAAGCACATTATTGAGACGTACCCCGAGCACATGGGGGAGAGTACCCATAAGCTTCAGGTGTATAGCGATGCGCTGGAACGGTTTACTGATTTGGGGTATTACGAGATCGAGAATGACGTTGAGCGTGCACTTACTGCATATCAACTTGAGATTGATATCACTGATACAAAACTCGGTAGCTTGAGCGGTGGCCAAAAGCGCATGGTGGAGCTTGTTAAAATTCAGCGTGCGAGAGCTGATATCGCCTTGATTGATGAGCCAACTAACCACATGGATTACGTGGCAAAAGCGGCATTTACAGATTGGCTGAAGAGCACGGACGAGGCAGTGGTGGTAATCACGCACGACCGAGATGTGCTCGGCGTAGTCGATCGTATAATCGAGATTCGTGACAGCAAAGCCATCAGCTTCAAGGGTACGTATGCAGATTATCTGCGGGCTAACACACAGAGCATGAGCTCTGAGATGAACGAGTACGAGAGTGTACAGCGAAGCATTGCTAGAGTGGAAGCTGATATCAATCGATTCAGACGCCTCAAAGAGCGGGCGCGTGACCCCGACACCATTAAGCGCTTCAAATCACTTGAGCAGAGGGCGCGCAAACAACTTGCGGAGCTTGAGGCGGTAGAGAAGCCGACATTTTGGATTGACCGTGAGTCAGTCGACACACTCGGGACCAAACTCGGTGAGTCGTACGAGCATCACAAAGCACGCAATATACGTGTGCGTACAAAGACAAAAGTTGACCGGAGTGAGCGTGAGCTTTTGAAGCTCGACAACCTCTCGCTGGGATACGCTGATGAGCCACTGTTTGAGTCTACCTCGTTGTCACTGCGGGTTGGTGGAAAGGTTGAGCTCAAAGGTCGCAATGGAGCAGGTAAGACGACAATTGTGCGGGCGATTTTAGATACGGTTACTGGCGAGAAGCTGCGTAGCACGGTGTTCGGTGGAGTGATTGAGCATGAGAGAGGGCTTCGTATCGGCGTATATGAACAAGAAATTGATACACACTTTCTGAAGCTCTCATTAGGCGATGCGCTTGAACAACTCTATCTCAAGCGGGGCTTACCAATATCTGACGAGAAGATTCGACAACTACTGAGTGACTACTTGTTTAACCCATATACAGATATGAATGCACCGATCGCAACGCTGAGCGGTGGCCAGAAAGCACGCTTTCAACTGATCAGCATGCTGGCGGGTGATCCCCAGGTATTGATTCTCGATGAGCCAACTAACCACCTCGACCTGCCGAGTATTGAGGAGCTCGAGGACGCACTACACCAATATCATGGCGCGATACTCTACATATCGCATGACTCGTACTTCTCCAAGTCACTCGGTGGCACAGTTGTGCAGGTCGGCACCTAAAGCACAAAAAAGAGAACAGCGAGAACGGTGCCAATCGCGAGGGTGGCGACAGCAGCTGCCGATATGTAGGCGGCACGTCGTTGTTGTGTAACGGCAGTTTCAAGTTGCTTTTTATCCGGGACATGCGTACCGACCTCGTGTGAGGTTGTCCGTTGCACAGCATGGAGCGCCTCAAGCAGTTGGCTGGTTCGGGCGGTATGGGTTTGATCGCCGTCATGCGTTTTTACATCTGCAAACGGTAGTTTTTTAGGATCATCATGGCGCATCTCAAACTTGCGGCCACGTTTGGCCTCCTCGCCAAGTTGTACCTTCTTAAACACGCGCTTGACGTCACCGCCTTTAAGCGCCTCGGCTACGATTTTGCTGAGACCTTTGCGATCAATCTCGTTGCTGTTAAATAAATCCCGCAAATTTAGTCCGTCAATTTTTATCTTACTTCCAATCGCAAGGAGTTCTGCTGTAGATGCTTGTTGTAGATTACGAGTGGTCTCTTGGCTGAGAGGTTGCGATCCCTCAGGGTGTGGTGATCTTTGATGAGTGAGTGTCTCAACATGTACGCTCGGGCGCTCGTAGTGTGAGGGCTGAGGTGTCTCAAAGGTAGCTACCGGTGCTTCGAATGGTGCTCGCACAACATGTTTGGTGGCGAGCTGGCGTATTGTAGCCTCCTTCTCCTCGATAGAGCGTTTGACGGGGTTGATGATACGCTCTGGACCAGGTTGAGAGGTTGGTAGTGAAGATACCTCATGGTTACTACTGGTTGGTGCTTCGGATCTACTACGATCAAACATCTCAGTAAGGGCATTGGAGACCACTATATTGCTGGCACGTCGACGGCGCACTGTCTTTGAGGTCTCAACCTCCTCAGCAACTGTTGCCGGAGCCTCAGTTGGAGTAGATGATCCGGTCTCGTATGAGCCTGCTGGGCCGGAAGCGTTTTCCGCTCGGCTTGGTCCTGGTTCTGGAACGGGCGATGCAGAGCCCGTTGATGTGGTGGGCTGGCTGCCCGAACGAGTTTTGGGTGTCGGGACGGTCTTCTTGGACGCTTTCTTATCAGCCTTTGATTTTGTGGTTGAGGATGTCTTTTTGGGACGCAGCAGCTCCTCAAGCGGGTCTTCCTCATCCTGGGGGAGCTCGTCCTCCTCCTCGGCAGGGTTCATAACCCTCTCAAGTTCCTGCATGATATCCTGATAAGCCTCCTCGACAGCCTCGCCAACCTCAAGTTCTGGATCTGCGAGCTTCTCATCAAGTGCGTCGATAAGTGCTAAGTTGGCGGCGAGTTCTATGGCCTCTGGCGATCCAGGTGGAAGCTCCTCGATCTCGGCCTCGAGCTCAACTGTTCGGCGAGCAACGATGTGACGAGCGACAACATGCTTTTGCTGCTCATCGTTGAGTTGCTCAAACTCCTCAGAATCAAGTTCGGGGAGTTCTTGGCGGCGCTCCTCGCGTGTTTTAGCCTCCGGTGCTTTAGTCTTTTTGGTGTTAGGATCCTTATCCGCCTCTGCCTTTTTGTTCTTCGGCTTCTTCTCTGGCTCCTCTGGTGTGTCGTCTTCAAACCAGCGCTTTTTTGGCTTCTCAGGCTTCTTCTCTCGCTCTTTGTCCTTGTCTGGGCCCTCCTCAAGAGGGCTCAAGCCTCGCTCTGGGTTGGGCTCAATGTAGTTAAACGGGTCACGCTCCATAGTAACCATAAGTATACTACAGGGGTAAGCTATTGACAAATCATGATAAATTTGCTAGTATATGAACATGCAAATAAGACACAACCATCCAAAATACAAAGACTCAGACAATACCTCAGGTAATAGGGGCGAGAGTGGAGTCTCCCGCGAAGGCGTACTAGTTGGTTTACTGGCTGTAGCATTAACAGCAGTCGTGTTTGGTCATGAAGTACAACAGAGAAACGACCAAACTGACAAGGGTGAGGACAAAGAAGACGCAGTATTAGCTGAGATTGAACAGTCAGGCGAGGGTGTGGAGGTGCACAATGGTGTTCTACGACTGAACGCTGGTGTAAACCTTAGAAAACACCCCTACATCTCTAAGGATGGCAGCGGATCTCTCGATAAATCCACCCAAAATATTGCCCATACACTTAGTTCACCAATTGAAATTACCAACCCACTATCAGTAAGGGTGAGCGCCGTGGGGCAGAACGGAAATGTTGTTAATGTCAGCTATTACCTTGTTCCCAGCGGAGACGAGCCATTCAGGGGTGATGACGGGGAATTGAACCCAAGTGCATTCAACTGGGTTGATGGACGTGTGCTTCATCAAGCCTCAGGCAGCGGCGACAGGTATGCAGAGTTTATAGATTCAGACGAACAGCACGACGTGCAACCAGACGGGCAGGTTATAGTCACTGATGAGGGAATCTACTATTCAAACGGTACAGCCAATCAAGTGCCAGTCAGTGTTTTGAGAGAAGTTAACGAGTCGTAAAGAAGCAAGTTTGATCTAGTGTTGCGTTTTGTCTCTCCATCTGTTAGTATTGGGGCAACGCTATTGATGAGGTGCTATCTAGCCTCACCGAAACTTATGTAAATTAATGTGAACGAATAACACCAAGGAACTGAATGATTACATCTGAGAAGAAGGCTGAAGCTATCAAAAAGACACAGCGCA
>JAGQNU010000124.1 GCA_020427905.1 Candidatus Saccharimonadota bacterium
CTGAGCTACGCGCGCGCGTTTGGCGCTCCACCAAAGTAGGGGACCGCCAGACATAAAATTTGAGGTGCTTTCCGCACAAATTTCATGCAGAACAGATGTGAGTGTAGCACAAATTACATGTTCAATCTAGGTCTAGAAGCGAATCCGCTTCAAGAATCTATCGACAGAATCAAGTCGATGCTCCTCGTGCGGCATTTGAGTAGCTAGAATGTCAAAAATCTTCTCGCCATCATTTGGGTCAAAGTAAACGGTAAGCACTGGCATAAACCGACGTACTGGTTGCAACATGAAACTCCACAGAGCACCCTCTTGAATAACGCTGAAGGATTTAAACTCATCGTATTTATACCGCTTCTCACCAATCTGTATACCAGTAGGGAGAAGAGCATATTGCAGCGTGCGAGGTTTTTGCTTGGCCGTCACACCAAAGGCAAGTACTGCCATACCAACAACAAACACCGAGAATATACTCCGACTAATAAGGTATGTAAGCGCACAAATAACGAGCGCTGCAAGCGCCAATAAAACAAACCAGTTGCTATCTTTGTCGTGATCAACAAACTCTGATGCCTGCCAGCGCACAGCACTCTCTGGGGGTGCTACAGGTTTATTTGTAGGGGGTTCGGGTTGTGGGGTTGTTTTCTCAACAGGAGTAGATGGTGTGTGTGTAAACCCCTGCTGTTGCCCGTCACCCTCGTTCATATACTAGTAAGTGTACTGTTTCTGTAGTGATTCAGCAACTTAACTAATCAACCATGATGACATCGTTTGTGTCACTCACCCAAGAGGCGAGTGGCCCGCCACTATCTACACCACAATCAAGCATTACCCGCGTACTTGAAACATAGGGTTGATAGCGGCTCAGGTGACCACTCACAAGTGTTTTACCAGGAATAGTCGCCATAACGTTACCTGCAAAATTATGCGAGAACAACTGTGATGGCCCGCGACGTCCAGTCTCCCGCTTTGTCATAAGGTTGTCGCGTTGAATGTCCCAGTTAATGTGTGGATCGATACCTGCATGAACCGCAACGATATCGGCTGTCTCGTACACCCACGGCATTCTGCGCAAAAAGTCAACATGCTGGTTTGGCATTGCTTCGGCAAGCTGATCGGCCTTCTCTAGCCATGATGCACCCGCATCCACCCCGTAGCTGTTCAATACTCCTGACTCATAGTTGCGAGCCCAACGGTCTACCCAAGCACTGCGGTATGGGTCGGCACGATCAAGCACTCTAGCGAGCACGTAGTCATGGTTGCCGGCTACAATCGTATGACCGTCGTCTACACATAGGTGCATCACATAATCGACAAGCCCCCTGGCATTCGGGCCCCTATCAACAAGATCACCGAGAAAACATAGTCGGCGCGTAGCAAGAAGCCCAAGGCGTGAAAGTTTTTGTATAAGTAGTTCTACTTTTTCAAGATTGGCATGCGTATCAGGTACGAGAATATGCCCTTCGACATCAGGGTTAACCACTGATTCAACCATTTACACCACCACGCATTGCCGCTAACCCAGCCGCTAGGTAATCGAGGTATGGCCTCTCCTCAAGCCACACATCCTCTTGCGCAAGTTTGTCGTTAAACGGCTCTACGCCGTGGATCGAGCCGACAATAGCGCCTGTGATAGCACCTGTACTATCACTATCACCGCTATGATTAACAGAGATTCTCACAGACTCTATTGGCTCAGCGTCCGCAACTGTCGCTGCATACACCGAGATTGCAAGAGCATCATGACCAAGCCAGCCACCCGTGCCAGGGATAAATGCATCGATATTACCCGGATCGTAATCAAGTTGGGCCACTAATAGCGCATCAGAGACTACTTGGTACGTTTCTTCACCAGCAGTCTGCGTAATGTTTTGTGTGATATCAAGTGTATCCTGAACTGCATTCTCGAGTGCAACCCCAGTAAGCAATTGTGTGGTAAGCGCTGATAAGAACCCCGCAGGTACATACGCATTTTCGTGCCCATGTGTGAGTACCCCTGATAGCGCACCAATACTAAAAGCACGCTCCGGGTCTTCAATCGCAACACCTATCGGGTGTGATCTCATAATAGCACCACAGCCCGCACTGCCATTAAGTGGCTTCTCAAAACTACCCGGTATCATCCGTGAGAGCGCGCTCATGCATGTGTTACCGGGTGCTCTTTGCATCACCTCATTACTCTGAGACACATACCATCGTTTATAGGCCTGCCATATGGTGTCGCGCAACATAGTGGGGGAGTACTTTGGCGCCGCCGCCGTAGCAAGAAGCCCTTCAGATGTGGCAATAGCCATCTGAGTATCGTCAGTAATGTTACCTCGACGACCAAACGCCTCGTCAAGATCCTGAATTCCATCGGGCCCGTACATAGCCTGTATCTGGGCGAGGTGCATAAACTCCACGGGGGCACCGAGGCTATCACCATATGCGCTACCAACGAGTGCTCCCGTGGCACGCTGCTCAACTGTTAGCCGTGGCTCCATCTCACTCACACACAACCTCACAATATGTTTACAATACACATATTATACATGTATCTCTATAAAATAGCAACTATATTGTGTTATTTATCTGAGTAGGCGAGTCTGTAGCCCATAACATAGGAGGCGTCATCCGACGACCGAATAACAAGCCTGTCACCCTCCTGTATGTCTGAGATATCGATCTCGGGGCCCCCGGCAATTACACCTTGTGGTGGCACGTTAGCCCGTTTAATAAACCAGTCTACTTGGCCGGTTTCAGCTCGTTCAATACCAACCGAGAGTTTTGCCCACCCAAGGCGTGTTGGCTTACCGGTTTTGGGGTTAACCTCTGAGAGGTGCTCCGTGTCGCCAACTGCAACCTCAACCTGTACAAGCTTTGCACCAACCTGCAGATCTATACGCATGCTCTCAGTGCCAACCTCAACGCCCTCTCCTGGGTCGGTGCATGTCTCAAAGTCTGCATGTCCATATTGATTTAGTGCGACTGCACCCTCATACACACCCTGGGTGTGTGAACCACCGCCATATCGTGGCAGTAATCTGCCTGCCTCAATATCGATAAACTCAGTGCCTGGTGTAAAGACTTGTTCGGCATAGTGCACGCCCTCAAGCTCGGGGAAGAATGTCACCTCAACACCATGAACCTGCACAACACTATTCTCAGAGGTACCAACGCTCGTCACCTTTACGGCATCGGTCTTAATTGCACCAACTGTTGCCAGCCAGTCATGAAGCACCTCGTTTTCTGGATCGCTTGCCGGGCGCCACTCTGCATACTTATCAGGATTGTACCCCTTTGGATCACGCCATCCGCGCCACTCACCAGTCTCATCATCGTGGACCTCGACACGACTATACGCTCCTTGTGGGTCGTAATCCTTGCTTCCTTCAACGCGATATTTTTCTGCCTTCCGGTGCCGCAGCGTGACATCGCGTACCACACGTCCCGCCATATCCTCTGGCACCACAAAAGCAAGTGCTCTCCCTGGACGCAACTCCAAGCCATGTGGGTCATCGATTGTAAACTCAATAGTTGTATCAGAGACTCTGTGCGGATGCTCAAACACCGCATCAACCGCGTCATCGTACTCAGCCTGTTCAGGAGTAGCTACGCCGTATTCGTCTACTGACTCCTTGTGGGTTGTAACGACCTCATCTGAGTCATCTTTATCGAGTACTCCTGTGTTTGTGTGTTCACCAAGCATTGTCTTGCGCCTCCTTAAACGCTGCAACCATCTCTTCTTTTGTGTTGAAATTACGACCATTGATCAATCGGGGCTTCACTGCCAATCGGTAGGTGTCGAGGGTCATCTCTGTTAATCGATAGTCAGCTGCGTCGCCAAACTCGGCACTGGTTTTAAAGCGATAGTCATTAGGGTCCTGAGAGATCACTTCACCGATGTTGAAGCGCCGCTCTTTTGTGGTGTCCTGCCATGAAATTGTATCCCCGAGCCGCTGCACATCGAGTGCAACAAGCACACTGTCATCTTGCGGGCTCTCCACAAAATAAACGGGGTGGGGGAGTCGCTCCTGTTCGTAGCTTTCTCCGTTGTGTTGCATGGTGCCTTCTCCTTTGTTTGTATTCATACTATGCTCCTTTTAAAAATCTAGTGGTTTATCGCTTGCTGGTGTAGGTGTGGTAGCCTGGCTTGAACGCATCGGGCGCCCGTGGGTCAGGTCAATAAAGTCGTCGACTGTTTCCGCACGAACAACAAACTCAGATACCGGGACCCCATTAACTTCTGTTATACCCGCCTCGGCAAGTGCCGCGAGCATTCCGTATAATGTATCGCCCTTCCGTAGGAACTCTTCAACGGGTGTACCGTAAATTTCTGTAATAC
>JAGQNU010000125.1 GCA_020427905.1 Candidatus Saccharimonadota bacterium
AGCGTGCTCAAAGTTACGTTGTTTTGCGTAAAGGATACCAAGGCGGTTGTAGGCACTCGAGTTTCTCTCATCAAACTTCAAGATGGTAAGAAGTGCCCGCTCTGCACGGAGGAACTTGTTGTCCTTCAAGCTATCAAAGGCATCATCCCAGAGACGCTGCAGGCGATCACCGACACGCTTGGTGACAAGCTCTTCAGCTTCAGTCTCATCTTGAGCACTGATATAGACGCTGTACCCACCAATAAGCAAAATAGCAATAAATGACAAAATCATTGCTTCTATTGTATCAGTGAAGGTCGATTGAATCTATAGAGCGAGCGCTAGCCGGCTGATGTGGATCTTCGGGTTGCCAGCCTGTTTTAGTGTGGTTGTTGCACGTTCAATCTCATCAACTTGTCGTTGCAGTCTTCTGGCACGAGTCGGGTCGCTACTGCCACTACTGATGAGTGCCGAAATGATCACTGACAGAAGTCCAAGGAGTTGTAAAGCCCAGTCTCGGTCGAGGTTATGCGACCCAGCTATTTTTAGACGATCATAGGCACTACTACCGTAAAACTGCTTCGCTTCCTTGACGAGTGCAGAGTGAGCCTCGTTTGCGTTAGTGTCGGATAGAATTGACATGAGTGCGCCGATTTGTCCTTGCGTCGTAGCTACTAACGCTGATAGCTCGCTGTTATCTAAATCATCAGATTCCTCTAGGGCGTAACTCTTTAAGTCTGCAATTGCGGGCGGTATGAGTGTAATGACTTGGCAGCGTGAACGGATGGTCGGCAACACTCCTTCAGTGTCGTTGGCTGTGAGCGCAAAGTGTGTATTCTCTGGTGGTTCCTCAAGAAGCTTCAAGAGAGCATTTTGAGCATCAGTGCTCATCTGTTCTGCGCCCTCGATAATCACCATAGTGGGGCTGCCAGATCGTGTCTGCGTGTAAAGGTGTTGAATTTGCTCGATGCCAATCATTTTTTTATCCTCCAAGACTGAGACATGTATTGGCGTTAGCTGCGCCTGCTCAGCGAGCCACATGGCACGGTATAATTTGCCAGATCCTTTTGGCGCAACCAATAGTAGAGAGTGTGGCATCATCTCGAGGTAGGAGTCGATCAATAACTTGGTTTTGGAGTGAAGTAGCGGTTCATTCATCCAAGCATACTCGCTATATCTTCTGGTACATCAGCCGTGAACACCTTTCGTTCGTTGCTCGGCAGTGTTATTTCAAGCTCTTTAGCATGAAGCATTAATCGTTCCGCTGGCTCGCCGTCATACTGATCATCACCAACGATTGGGTGCTTCAAGTGCGCAAGATGCACACGGAGTTGGTGAGTCCTGCCCGTGTAGGGCTTCAACTCGACCAAGGAGTGTGTATCATCGGTTTTTAACACCGCGAAATCGGTCTGGGCTGATTTACCGTTAACACCAGCTCTAAAAGTAGCCGGCTTCTTTGGGTTGCGCTCAATTGGTATATCGATCAAGCCCGACTTCTCTGGGAGGCTGCCGCTAACGACTGCCACATATGTCTTCTTAACTCTCCGATCAGCAAACTGCTTTTGCAGATGAATTTGTGCAGCTTCGTTTTTAGTACAGATCATCACACCACTCGTCCCCCGATCCAATCGATGCACAATCCCTGCCCGATTACTCTCCCAAAAAACCTGTTTTGCAAGGATCATCCCTGTAGCAGGGTTCATCCTTGCACAATATGTTTTTAGCCAGGTGGCGACGGTTGCCTCGTTGTGGAGGGTGCCTTTGGCGTGGGTTAGTAAGCCGGCGGGTTTGTTGATAACCACTACATCATCGTCTTCGTAGATGATGGGTAGATCAATCTTTGGTGGTGATTGGTTGAATACTGCCAGATCAGCTTCAATTTCGTCACCTGCTTTTAGCTTGTACTTTGTCTTCACGGTATCGCCATTAACAGTTACTGAGCCGCTGTCTATCAGCTTCTCGAGTGCAGATCGTGAATATTGTGGATAGGAAGCTGCTAGCGCCTTGTCTAGTCGCTCACCAACTTCAAACTTTGTTATCGTCTCTTTTCTCACTGCTTCTATTGTACTAAATCAAACGGGAACTCAGCCCATTCACTGAAAGAAGAGCTCACAGCCGCATCTGACGTTAGTGCGTCAATATCATAGAAGATCTGGTGTGACTCCGGTGTGAAGAGTGCAAGTTGCATCTGAGCGTTTTTACATGCTCCCACATCTTTGTCCGAGTCACCAACAAATACCGTTCTTTCAATTGCAGATTCGAGTCTATCTACTGCTAAGAGTAGTGGTTCTGGGTCGGGTTTATGCTTTGCTGTATCTTCTGCCGAAATCACAACATCAAACATATCCTGGAGGCCATTATTATGGAGTGGAATATCGATAACCTTACGCGCAGATGTGGATACAAGAGCGAGCTTGTGGCCACTGCTCTTGAGTCGACTCAATACCTCATAAGCACCGTCGTAAAGTGTTACCGAATCTAGCCGTGCATGAACCTTCTCTAGCTCCTTTGTATATGCCGGCACATCCTCCTCTACCACACCAAGCTCAGATGGGGCATTCCAGTTACCAAATTGCGCACCGATTTGCTTGTCGGTTAAGTCTACTCCGACAGAGCTATACGCATCCCGAAATGTCTCAAGCCACACCTCAAGCGTGCGAGCGAGTGTACCATCCCAATCAAACAGAATTGTTTTTTTCATCATCCCCCTATTGTACTAAGTTTCCTGACTTCTACTAACGCATCACGAGGATTCCCTTTGAATCTGAAGCAGTCACTAGCCTCGTGGTCATCATATACGTTCATTATCATCTCGCACTTAGCCGCATCATATACGATAGCAATATCTGGAAATACTGCTTTACCCCTATCACCCTTAGTACGTTCTGGTAATCTGGTGATACTTTCTTGTAGCAACGATTCGTAGTCATCACTATCGGTTTTTTCAGCAAAAAAATGAACGTTGTGCTTGCCATAGAAGTGGTCGAACACTTGTTTTCGGTCAGGGTCATAACGGTCAGTACCAGTTTCCTTGATGAGTTCAACAAGTTCGTCACGAGATATGTCGTGGTCCTCAGAACTGATGAGGCGAATGAGATACTTTAGATCTTTCATTCTAGCGGAGGCCGATGGCGGTTTGGACTTTGAGGAGGGTGGCGTTGGCGATTTCGTTCATTTTGGCCTCTGAGGCTACCAGCTTAGCCTCAAGAGCGTTCATATCTACTTGCTGGTATTTTGCCTGGAACTGGGTCAAGAACGCTTCCGTGGCCTCTGCGACGTCTTTCTTGAGGTCTCCGTAGCTGGTTTGCCCCTGATACTCTCTCGCGACATCATCAAGTGATCTGTCGGTGAACAGCGCAAGGATCTGCAATAGGTTGCTAATACCTGGTTGATTATCATAGTCGAGATTCACCACTCCAACGCTATCTGTAGTTGCGCTCATAACCTTCTTGGCAGTAGCTTTTGGATCTTCAGAGAGGAAGATGATTCCCTTGCCGCTGTCATCTGATTTGCTCATCTTCTTAGTTGGATCTGCGAGATCTTTAATGCGCAGACCCTGATCTTTACCGAAGAACTCATGCTGCTTAGCTACTTCATACGGCAATGTGAAAAGCTCACCAAACTTATTGTTTATGCGCTCGCCGAGATCACGTGTAATCTCGATATGTTGTGATTGGTCATCGCCTACAGGTACATATTCAGCTCCGTAGAGTAGAATGTCGCAAGCCATCAGTACTGGATAGTCAAACAAACCTACTGTAACTCGGTCTGTGCCAAGCTTCGCAGACTTGTCCTTGAACTGGGTCATGCGCTCCAT
>JAGQNU010000126.1 GCA_020427905.1 Candidatus Saccharimonadota bacterium
CCTCAACACCAAGCTTGTTGAGTCGCTTCAGGGCCTTTTTGGATGCAGCGGGTTTAAGCATGGGCAGGACGCGGTCACAGCCATCAACGAGCACAACCTTCAACTTTGGCGCAGGTATGCGGTACTTTTTGGCAACAAACTTTGCAAACTGTGGCAACTCACCAGCGAGTTCAACCCCAGAGGCACCAGCGCCGATTACCGCGACGCGGACTGGCTTGCTGTGCTTTTGGCTAAAGAGCTCAACGAGTTTAGTGCGCAGCTTAATAGTGGCGTTGATATTGTTCATGGCCTGGCTGTGTTCACTAACGCCATCGATGCCAAAGTAGTTCACGACATTGCCGAGTGCAAACACAACCTTGTCGTACATGTAGGTATTACCCGTCTCACTGGCGAGGCAGTGTTTTTTCGCGTCCACGAAGGCAATTTTATCGAGGATTATGTTCACGTTCTTTGCTTTTGAAAAGATGTCTTTGAGTGGAATAACTACCTCCATAGGAGAGTGCCCTACCGCAGAGCGGTACAGCGCGCCGTGGTACTCAAAGTAGCTGTTATCTGATATGAGATCGACTTCAATACCTGGCTTGTTGGCAAGCTCAAGCGCTGTCTTCGCGCCACCAAACCCACCACCAACAACTACCACCTTTGTTGTCTTCTTGCTTGTCATTACGCTTAAGTATACCAATCTTTACATCTCGAACCTAGTACAAACAGGAGTGATATACTGTTTAAATGAAGATTCTCATAGGTACTCAGAACGAAGAGAAGGTCGGCACGGCAGCGTCGGTACTCAAGGAGTTGCTGCCTGTTGACCAGTTCACACTTACTGGAATGGATGTTCCATCAGGATATGGTGAGACTCCGGTGGACGAGGAGACTAAGCTTGGGGCATATAACAGGGCGAAGGCTCTGATGGCGGAGTATGAGTGTGATTACGCGATTGGTATCGAGAGCGGTATTATCGAGCGCTACGGTGATGTATACGAGGAGGCGTGGTGCTGTGTTATGAGCCCGAATACAACTGTCTATGGATACTCAAGTGGACTTAAAGTCCCCGAGGTGATTACTCGTAAAATGAAAGCCGAAGGGCTCGAGCACTATCAGGCGCTCAGGAGCGATGAGATTAAGGATCTGCTCATTGAAAAGTCTCGTAAAGACACGTGGGGAAACTACTCTGCGATGCTCCTTGCGAGACGGATAAGCTTTGAAGAATCAATGAGGAACGCGCTTGTTCAATTGTTTGCACCGAGTGATAGTCTCTACTCTAAATAAGTTATACTGATACATATGGCACAAGTTGGGTATCGAGGGTTGTATAACAAAAAAGCGACACAACCGTACAGGGTGAGCCGCTCTAAGATTGAGCTGTTTACACAATGTACGCTCTGCTTTTGGCTGGAGGCTATTAAGGGTATCAAGCGACCCAGTAGTCCGCCATTCAGAATTAACAGCGCAATTGATGAGCTGTTTAAAAAAGAGTTTGATGTGCACCGTAAAGCCAAAACTCCACACCCAATCATGAAGGAGAACAAGGTTGAGGCTGTGCCGTTTGAGCACGAAGATATGGATGCCTGGCGACATAATTTCACGGGGGTAGCGACGCTGCATGAGCCATCCAATCTGGCGGTGTTTGGTGCGGTGGACGATGTATGGGTGAAGGATGACGGTGAGTTGATTGTTGTCGATTACAAAGCCACTGCAAAAGCCAGCGAGGTCAACATTGATTCTGATTGGCAAATAACCTACAAACGACAGATGGAGGTGTACCAGTGGCTCCTCAGGCAGAACGGCTTCACGGTTAGCAACACCGGCTACTTTGTGTATACCAATGGACGCCTTGATCTCGATGGTTTCGATAATCGCCTCGAGTTCACCACTAAATTGATAC
>JAGQNU010000127.1 GCA_020427905.1 Candidatus Saccharimonadota bacterium
CTTCACCAACTCGCCAAATAGCCCATCCTCAAGGATTGGGGTAGCAACGTTTGGGTAGTCTGCGTCTGTTGGGTTGAGGCGGCTTGGCATGTCTTTTGTCGAAGCGGCGTCGTCCAGATTTGGCATCTCAGCGGTCAGGTTGTTTGTTTGCTGAAGAATTGTCTCGGCGAACAGCTCGTGTCCCAGCTTGTTGGGGTGGAAGGTAGCAGAGCTCACAGGACCCCATCCGAATGGCTGGTCAGTGCCAAACGTGAGCCCATTTACCGCAGTAGAGCCAGGAGCGCCCTCGCAGAGACGGTGCCCATTAAATGCATCGGTTGTATCAATAAAGAACATGCCCTCGCGGGTTGCAGCACGTTTAATCATTGCGTTGAGATCCTCGACTATCTCATCAGCAAGCATGAGCTCGGCTTCACTGAGGCGCACATTGAGCGCGCAATCGCCTCCTGTGAGTGCGAGAGATGGATAGCCAATAACGTAGACGCGTGTAGCGGGACTCACCTCTCGTATCTTCTGATACGCTGCAGTGAGCTCAGTGAACTGAGCTTTAATCTCTTTGAGTATCCCCGCTTTCTGCTCCGCCGACTCAAAGCAATTGTATTGGGTTAGAATGCAGTACTGTAGCTTTTTACCAAAGTTAATGTTGTTGCCACTAATCGACAGGGTTATGGCCTCGGGTTTGTAGCGCTCCACAAACTCGTACTGCCACCTATAGCCTGGCATGTAGTTTGAGAAAATATCCTCGTCAAAGGAGTCTTCAACCCTGCCTGAAGCCTGCGGATCAAACTTACTGTAGTCGTCAGTCGTATCCACGAAAACATCTTTTATCTTTGCACCGCTACAGGCAACTGACTCGGCAGATGAGTACGCCATCTGAGCGCTTATCAAATACGTATATGATTTCTTGGAGATGTGGCATTTATTTCCCTGGATATCTGTACCGTCCTTGTAGTCGTACGCACCCTCGCCAGAGGCAAACGAGTCCCCGAGCGCAATATATTGCATGCTCGAATCCTGGTATCTGGGCGCAGCCAGAATATAGCGGTCACCCCGCGTGCCAGTATCGGTATTGACCGACACAATCAGCTCGAGTTTGCCATCCTCAATAAAGCGCACATAGGCCAGTTGGCGCTTATTTGGCACGGCGTTAACTAATGAGGAGATGTCCCGCACTGGGCACACCTCGGGGTTGCTAGTAGTGGTAATTGTGCAGTTTGTTGTGTCGTAGATTTTATATGACCCCGCGTTGTTATCACCGACAAAAACAAGTGAAGCATCACTATTCACCGCTAGTTTAACCTTTGGAGCACCACTTGAGTAGTTAGTTCTGTCGCCCAAAATCCGTGCGCTTTGAGTGTCGACATTAATCAGCACTTGAGCGCGGCCCATGTTAGCGAATATGTGATGGCCATTCTGAGAGTAAACCAAGGTTTGATCCTGAACGACAGCTTGATAACCGTTGGGTAAATAGACTCGGTTGCTCACCCCGTCGTGAGGTTCTGTCGCTTGATACCGCTCAACTCCACCATCAACCTCGATTGGGGTAATGTGTGTTGGTAAATCTTTGTATATATAGAGGTACTTGTAGATATTACTCTCGTATCCGGTTGTGAACGCGTGTTTGGTATTGGGTATTGGATAGAAGTTCAACAGAGCACCTGTTGATGAGTACACGCGGTATGCGGTGCTCGTACCGTCAAATAAAAGTCCGTATGTGCTGAGATGTCCGTACGAGCCGCGACTCACACACTGGGTGATATTCTGGCTGGTTTTTGCTCCGTAAGCATCACGATATACTGCTGTGAAGCTCTCATCGCGGCACGGCGCACCCCAGTAGGTTGCTTTTGGTGTATTGATGCCAGTTGAGTCAAGACCTAGGCTGGGTGTATCACTAAGGTCAAACCAAGCTGGTGGTGTGTCTGCCTGTACGGCTTTGGAGACTAAAACGGTAGCACTCACAAATACTATCGCTAATACACCCCACATCCTCATGTATCTTATAGTACGCCCGTGTTGTATGAATCTCAACTAGTCTTCTGGATAGACCTGTTTCCAAAACTTCTTTTGGCACCTAAGGAAGATGTTCTGCCTGTCGTCACCAGGTTTCCGAGAGTTGAGATCACCGTAGTAACATTCTAGGCCGTCAATGTAGCCATCCACGTCAGCGTACACTTCTGTTGCATCTTCACGATAAGTTTTTGCCTCTGTACTACTAACGTTGAGTAGACTCTCTTTGAAAAGCTCGGTGTTCTTGTTGTTTATGTTTGTCTCTTTGAATACTGCAGTAACATCGATACCGCACGTTGGTCTCCCGGGATCGCCGTATTTGACGCTGCGAACACTACAACTTCGGGAGTACTCCACGCTCGTAGCATCACCAAAGTCGAGTTGGCGCATCTTGGCCTCCGCCTCATCGAGCAGTTTAATATCATGCTGGGTCGCAGAGTATTTAAAAGTGTACAGCCCACCGAAATACACCGTCAGCGCAATCAACACCCACATATACCACTTCACCCGCTTCAGCTGCTCAAGCGCACCGCCCTTAGACTTCTTAGTCACTTTTTTCTTTTGAGTCCCACTCTTCTTTTTTGCCATACCACCCATTAAACACCCCTCCACCCATTTCACCAACCCCACATCAAGGACGGACCCTGATTCAGGGTCCGTCCTTGTGTAATAAGTTTTTTGTTCATCTACCTGGAGATGGATTCGAGGATGATGTGACGGTCACGGCCTTCGCCCTCTGAGCGACTTGTGACGTCGCTGTATTCCTCGAGGCCTTTGTGGATGGTGCGCCTGTCGGCGGCGTTCATTGGTTGGAGTGCGTACGGCTCTTTGCTTTCGCGAACAGTCTTCACCCAGCCAGAGAGTTGCTCGAGTAGTTTATCAGCTCGCTGCTGCTTGTAGTTGGCGACATCGATGTTGAC
>JAGQNU010000128.1 GCA_020427905.1 Candidatus Saccharimonadota bacterium
GGGCTTTACAGCGGCGCAAGTCTCTGAACATAGCACAAGTAGTGATTGCTGGACAATCATCAACGGTGAGGTATATGACATTACATCGTACATTAGTCAGCACCCGGGTGGCAACGTAATTACTGAAGCATGTGGCGTTGATGGAACAACAGCGTTCAACACTCAAGGTGGCGAAGGGTCTCACTCGCCAACTGCTGACGCACTCCTCAGCTCATTCAAAATCGGCACACTGGCAAACTAGTTACTTGCCGTGCTGGGCGCTCTCGAGGTGCTCACGGATCTTTAGGGCTGCTGTTGCACCCTCACCAACTGCTGAAGCGATTTGCATAGTCGCGCCACTTCTGACATCACCGCTTGCAAATACATGAGGTAATGTCGTTTGTAAGGTCTCATCGGTTTTTATAAAGCCGACTTCATCAAGTTCAACATCTGTATCTTTCAGAAACTGTGTATTGGGCAGAAGGCCGACGAACACAAAGACGCCATCGGTCTCAAACTCGGTCTTTTTACCATCTTTAGTACCGATAACTTTCACCACCTTATTATCCTCACCGACAATCTCGTCAGTACTTGTATTCAGATGAACAGTTATCTTGCCGTCTTTAACCGCCTTATCGAGCTCATGTTGCAGTATCTCACTAGCCTTTATAGTTGAGCGCACAAGCATATCTATGTGTGTCGTAAAGCGCGTCAGAAACAGTGCCTCTTGCACCGCTGAGTTACCGCCGCCTACCACAACCAACTTTTTATCACGATAGAAGGCACCGTCACAGGTCGCACAGTAGTGCACGCCTTTGCCGTAGTACTCTTGCTCGCCTGGCACGCCAATTTTTTTGTAGTCGCTACCGGTAGCGATCAATGCGGCTTTAGCCTGGTACTCATTACCATCAGCAGTTGTCACGACAACATGATCATCATGTGACGTAATACCACTCACTTCACCATACTGAATATCTGCTCCAAAACGCTCTGCCTGCTTCTCAAGTTTATCTGCGAGATCAAGTCCGGTTACACCTTCAGGAAAGCCCGGATAGTTATCTACCTGGTCTGTGATTGCCGCAAGTCCACCAACAACGCCCTTCTCTAGCAAGATGGTTTTAATGTCTTCTCTGGTTGTATAGACTGCCGCTGCTAGCGCCGAAGGACCGGCACCAATCATTACGACGTCAGTTTGTACTGGCTCGCTCACACACTCTCCCTATTTACTACTACAATAACTATACCAAACTACACTAATGCTGGCATCAACTGGCTTGGGTTATAGCCAGTAATAACGCTCTGTGATCCTGTGGCAATGTCCTGAACGACAGTCACTGGCACACGCTGTTGACCGCTGAGCTGTAAAATCTCTGAGTGACGATCTGGTGACTCATCGATATTAACCTCATCATATTGATGACCCTTCATGGTTAAAATCTTCTTTACCATCTTGCATTGGCCGCAAGTGTTAGAGGTGTAGATAATAACTTTTTTACCCATTGTAGTTGTTCCTTTATTTAGATTTTTAACTTTTATCTCTCTTATATTTCAGCATACTGCTTATGGTGTACCCGTGTCAATACGCTACGCTATATGTGTTGTCTATTTTACTGTTTGTGTTTATTTAACCTCCTTGATTTCAACTATGAACGTCAGCGGTTCATTGGGCCCGATACTTGGAGGGCTACCTGTCTCGCCATACGCTTTATCAGAAGGAATAACTAGTTTAACAACCGAGCCTTGTTTCTGGCCGCTCAAGCCCTCAGTCCAGCCTGCAATAACCGAATTTAGCGGGAAGTCTATCGGTGTAGTTGTACCACCTTTATTAGTACTATCGAAGATAGTACCGTCTGATGTCCAGCCGAAGTAGTTGGCATTAACAGTCGATTCCGCAGTAGCCGTTGGCCCGTCGCCCTCCTTTAGTACTTCGACTTGAAGTGCGGAGACAGAGGCTTTATCAAATGGCGTCGCCTCGTAGCCCGTTAGTGGTTCTTTTGACACGCTATCCTCCTGTTGCTTTAACTGCTCTTGAATTTGTTGCTGGATACGTTCTTGCTCAGATTGAGCGCTGTCTTGATTATTGGACTGCAGCAGAAGTACGAGTGTGAGACCCGCTGAGGAGAAGATGATACCGACGATAGCGACCAAAATGGCCACACGCTTTGCATGCTCTTTAGCACCTGCCATAAAACTTTTACCCTCCACCTTTTTGTCTGCTG
>JAGQNU010000129.1 GCA_020427905.1 Candidatus Saccharimonadota bacterium
CAGCAGAGTGACCGCTTCCAGCGTGCTCTAACATCTCCAAGATGTCTTTGCGTACACTGTGCGCAAGTTTTTGTAGCTGGAGAATTGTATATGTTTTTTTCGCCACCTCTATAAAACCTCGTAAATCATTACTGATTAGTATAGCATAAGCGCTATCTTAAAGTACCTACTGAGCGAGTGAGACTAGCCTTTGATACGCAGCAGCTGGATCATCGGCAAAGTGGATGGACCCACCAACATTACAGACATCTATACCGGCCTGTGTGAGCTGGCCAATATTCTCCTCGTTTACCCCACCATCCCACTCAATCCGTACGCCGGGTTGCAATGCCTTTACTTCTTCAATCTTTGGGAGCAAAGCCACATCTGCCATACTGCCGCCTTGATAACCAAGATTGCCGCTGAAGACAAGCACCGCATCAAGTGAATCTATGTATGACTTGATCACGTCTACTGTGTCATCCTGATAGAGTACGACGCCAAATTGCACGCCTGCCTCGTGGCACGCCTTGGCCAGCTGCTCATGTTTGATGCCTGTGGTTGATGCCGCAACAAAGATACAGAATGGTTTTTGTGGCAGTAGTGCCTGGATCGCACGTGCTGGATCTTTGTACATCAGGTGTACACTCGCCTTCAGGGTATCTGGCCACCACACCTGACTGGGGGATACGCTGGTGTTTGTTGTGAATTCTCCGTCCATGAGATCGATATGAACAGTATCGGCGAAGCCTTCAATCCGCTCTATTTGTTCCCGATAGACGTGTGGGTTCTCTGCAGTAATCGTAGGACTGACAGTTGCCATACCCCGATTGTACCACCTCGCGTATACTAGAGTGTATGACCAAATCAGACGTGCTAAAGCAGGCTAAGCGGCGGTTCTCAAGTTCAGAGAGGACTACGCTGGGACGCGCAATTGACTACGCGACTGAAAAGCATCAGGGACAAAAACGTCTCTCAGGCGACGCCTACATTACTCACCCCTTGTCAGTTGCGTCCATATTGATCGACTGGAACCAAGATCTTGATAGCGTAATAGCCGGAGTCCTCCACGATACTGTCGAAGACACAGACAGTACACTGCCAGAGATTGAAGAACAGTTTGGACACGATGTCGCATTTTTAGTAGACGGTGTTACAAAGGTCTCAGCAATCCGGCAGGGAATGCGCCCGATCGGCAGCTACCTGCCTAAGACCCGTGACAATCTCAGTAAGCTACTTATTGCTGTTGGCCGTGATGTGCGCGTCTTAATTATCAAGTTAGCTGATCGCCTACACAACTTACGCACCCTCGAGTATCTTCCACCGGAGAAGCAGCAGAAGATTGCAGCTGAATCATTAGAGATCTTTGCACGCCTAGCCGACCGACTTGGTATGGGCCGTACTCGCGTTGAGATTGAGGACATCGCCTTTAGATACCTCGATCCAACCCGCTATGCCCAGCTTCAAAAACTGAGCAAGAAGCGAGTCTACAAAGCCTACAGTCGACTCAACGAGATTAAAGACCAGGTTGGTAGCGCACTCGATGCCCAGAAGATTAAACACAGCATTGACGGGCGTATCAAGAGCATATACAGCCTACACAAGAAACTTGCCAAATATAACCAGGACTTTGACGAGATCCATGATCTACTCGCTATCAGAATCATCGTCAAGAACCGCTCTCAGTGCTACCGAGCTATGGGTATCATTCACGAGTTATACCAGCCTATGTTACACAAAATTAAAGACTACATTGCTACGCCAAAAACTAATGGCTATCGCAGCATCCATACCACAGTAAAAACTGACGATGAACAGATCATTGAATTTCAAATTAGATCACAGCAGATGCATGATT
>JAGQNU010000130.1 GCA_020427905.1 Candidatus Saccharimonadota bacterium
GGCGAGACAATTGTTTTACCAGAGACCAAGTTCATCAAGCAAACTCAACCAACGTATATAGAGAATAAGACGGTTGAGAACTTGTATGTGAGCTTCTCAATGCTCTTGCCGTGGCGGATTACTGAGCCTGAGATTGATGCGCTAAATGCACTTAACGATATTCTAGGCTCAACCATGGATTCGCTCATTTATGGTGAGCTGCGCGAGAAGGGACTTGCATACTACATCTATACTAGTGGCAATCGTGGGCACGATTACAGTACGTGGGAGTTTGATTTCCAGGTGAGCAAAGAGAACGCCAAAGAGGCCATCGCAGTTATTATCAAGTACATACGCTATGTGCTGCGCGGACGACTTACTGAGGACCAACTCAAAACTGCTAAAAACTATGCACTGGGTAGCTTCCAAATGGATGCACAAACAACCGGTAGAATACTCAACGGCTACAGCTACGAGTACAGTATTGTTGGTGAGGTCATGGACTACGATCGAGTGCCCGAGCGCATCAAGGGAGTTACGAGAAACCGTGTCACTGCGATAGCGGAGACATTCCATGAGAATGCCCTGTGGGAGTTTGGCGTGCTTGGTAACTGTGGAGAGGGATTTGTAAACGAGCTCTATAGCGAGCTTGCTAAGTTGTGGGAGTAGATATGCGAGTTGCAATTGCCGGTTACGGCGTTGAGGGTGAGGCCAACTGCAAATATTGGTTGGCAGAAGGTGCGGATGTTGTTATCTTTGATCAAAAAGATAAGCTAGACCGGGCGGTGCCTGATGGTGTGGCGACGAGACTCGGATCCGATGTGTTCTCTGACATCAACGGCTTTGACTTGGTAATACGTACGGCTGGCCTTAGCCCGAAGCTTATCAAAACAGACGGCAAAGTTTGGTCGGCGACTAACGAATTTTTTGCGAGGTGCCCAGCATCAATCATTGGGGTTACGGGAACAAAAGGCAAGGGTACGACCTGTAGTCTTATCGCTGAAATTCTCAAGACTGCAGGTAAGAACGTGCACTTGGTTGGGAATATTGGTATACCAGCGCTTGAAGTCCTACCGAGCATACGACCAGATGACATTGTGGTATTTGAGCTCTCAAGTTTTCAACTGTGGGATATCGAGAAGTCGCCCGAGACGGCCGTGATACTAATGATCGAGCAAGATCACATGAACGTTCATGAAGGAATGGACGACTATGTTGACGCAAAAGCAAACATTAGTCGCTACCAGTCTAAAGATGATCTTCTGGTATATCACCCAACCAACAAGCTGACTGCGCGCGCTGCTGAGGCGTCTGTCGCTCAGAAAAAACGGTACCTTACTGAGGAGGGCGCTAATGTGGTGGACGATTCAGTAGTAGTAGATAGTAATATCATATGTGGCGTATCAGAAGTTGGTTTGCTTGGGGCGCATAATCTTGAAAATATCTGTGCCGCTGTAACTGCCGCGTGGCGGTACACGCAAGACGTCGATGCAATAAAAAAAGCGATCAGTGCGTTTAAGGGATTGCCCCATCGGCTTGAGTTTATAAAT
>JAGQNU010000006.1 GCA_020427905.1 Candidatus Saccharimonadota bacterium
CTACCAAGAAAAGAATCTCACGCAAGTGGGATTTTTTTCTTGGTCATGGTGTCGGCTTGGACTTACGACAGAGATTCACGCATAAGTGGATCTGTTCTTTTTGTGAGATAATCGAGATATGAATACGGTACTAGTAGCAACACTTGGTGGGCTTGGGGCTCTTTTTCTTTGGGGTGTAAGTGATTGGCTGGCTAGCAAATCTAGTAAGAAGTACGATGATGGTAGCTACGTGAATCTAACGCTCCAAACTTCAGGTGCGGTCATTATGGTAGCGATATTACTCTTATCGAACGTAGGTCTACCAAATCTTCGTCAAATTATTTTATTGATCTTAACGTCGTTATTTTTTACGTTTGCGTATCTATCATATATCAAAGCGTTTTCTGTCGGAGAGGCTGGCGTCGTGGTCCCATTAGCTAACATTTATCCCCTCGTGACATTGCTACTTACGGCTACATTTCTAACACTGAGTTTGTCAGGAATGCAGACAGCTGCGGTCGTTACTATAATATTCGGGGCCGTCCTACTAGGTACAGAGAAGTTAAATATCAGAAAAGCAAAAGAGCACCTTTCTCTCGAAGTTGGCTTCGCATTGCTGACAGCTGCGTTATGGGGCGCAGGATTCTTCACAGTTAACGCTATTGTTGATGAATTGCCATGGGAGGTGATTTTGGGTGCAATTTGTATAACCATGGGGTTGTTCTCAATAGGATACTATCTCTATAAACATCGCAACACCAAGAAGCGCCAAAGTATCTTAAGAAACGAATCAGGTATCATTGCGGGTTTGGCATTAACAACTGGGTCTATCGCTTTTTATGTTGCGGCAGAATCTACCAACAACGTTGTTATACCAGCAGTGATTGCCAGTGCATCGCCACTGGTTACATCTATTCTTGCCTATATCTTTGAAGGAGAAAGAATTATCTTGAGCAAGCGTATAGGTGCGCTACTGGTAGTCTTGGGTGTTGCTCTCCTGAATATCTAAGAAATTCTTGAAACTCACAACTAAGTTGTCAAATGATCAGGATGCCGATGGTGGCGAGGAGGGCTGATGATACCTTGAGTTTTAAGTTATCACGCTCGCCCAAAAACACTGCAGCTGCAATGGTGACAAGCACTACTTTGCTCGCAGAGAGTGAGTAGAGGAGCGAGAGGTTGCCGGCTACATCAGTTGCCCAGATAAAGGTAACAACTTGGATAAACGTCATCACCGCCAAAATTACCATTGACGGCAGCTCTCGTTTGACAACAGCTCGGTCACGAACCATCGATTTTGCAGTGAAGGGCAAGTGCAGTAGTGGGCCTATGGTAAAGACAGTGGTCAGCGCAGTAATAACGCCAACTGATTCAACCAAGTATCTGTCAACCAGGTTCATGAGAGCAATCGAGACAATTGCTGTAAGCATCCAGGCCAGACTCCTTTTTGTCAGGTGGACTTTGCCGATAATAAACCCACTGAGCATCAATAACATTGACCCTGCGCACTGCAGAGCAGTTAATCCCTCTCCAAGTAGGAGTGAGCTGAAAACAACTAGCGGTATAACACTGAGCTTTATGAGTGTGCTAAAGGTGGAGGCATCACTTTGCTTAATCGCCTTAAAGCTCGCCAGGCCGTAGATAAGGCCAAGCGCCGCCTCGAGAGCTGCAAAGCCAATGATTGTAAGCGATGGCATAGTGAAGTCACCGGTCGTCAGAGCTATGACCCACATGAGTGGTGCTGATACCACAAATCCGCGCACGGCTGCCGATACAAGTGGGTGTAAGTTTGATTTGATCGCAAAGCGCCGATAGAGCAGCGATGCGATGGTGGTTGAGATAAGCCACATGAAGAATAGAAATTGCCATTCAAACATTGGTGGTCCTTTCTGTTTTATCTGCCAAGAGTTCACGGCAGACGATTGTTATATAAGTAGTCTTACTAAAGACCAAGAGTTAGTGCTGCAATAGCGATCATGCAGGACTAGCGCCCGTTCTTTAATTGAAGCTAGGGGTGTTTGTTTTGTCTCAGTTGTAACAATATTAGCACAAGTAACATAAAAAGTCAATAGTACTCGTATCAATCAACAAAACTGTTGTAAAAACGGTTTCACTTTCAGTGTGCTTACACGTGCTACACTAGAGGTGAAATGGTCGCAGTACAAAAACACAGTATGCAGATTATCACCGGGCGAACGCACCCTGCGCTTGCTGAGGAGGTGGCGCGAGTACTCGGTACGGCGGTAACACCGGTTGAACTCAAGAACTTTGCAAATGGTGAGATTTACTGCAAGCTTACCGAGTCCGTGCGGGGTGATGATGTCTTCATCTTCCAAAGCCACGGAGGCTCAATCAATGATGCCATTATGGAGCAGCTGGCAATGATCGATGCGGCTAAGCGCGCATCGGCACACTCAATCACGGCAGTCTGCCCGTCACTTGGCTATGCTAGGCAGGACAGAAAAGCTGGCGGGCGGGAGCCAATTTCTGCACGGTTGATCGTTGACTTACTGAGTGCTGCTGGAGCAGATAGGATTATGAGCGTTGACTTGCACTCAGGGCAAACTCAGGGATTCTTCAACGGTCCGTTTGACCACATCATTGCGATGCCGCTACTGAAAAAGTACGTAGCCGACAGCTTTGCGGGTAGCGACCTCGTCATAGTCTCACCAGATGCAGGCCGCGCTAAGTCGGCAGAGCGTTACTCGAGTGCACTTAATTGCGGCATGGCTATCATCCATAAACATCGTTCAGCCTCAAAGCAAAATGTTGCCGAAGCGAAATACCTGATTGGTGACGTTAAAGACAAAGTCTGTGTGATTATTGACGACATGATCGATACTGCAGGCACGATTTGTTCTGCCGCTGATCTTCTGGCTGAGCACGGTGCCAAAGAGGTCCACGGTGTTACGACACACGGCATCTTCTCCGACCCTGCGCTTGTCAGGATAGAGGAGTCTGCGTTCAAGACCGTGGCAGCAACTAACACGCTGCCCATTGAGGCAACGGGAAAAACCGAGAAGGTAGTCACGCTGTCGATTGCGCCGCTTATTGCCTCCGCGATTGAGGCTGTCTATAGCGGAGATTCACTCTCAGCCATCTTTGACGGCCAAAATCAGATGTAATCAAAAAAATAAACGCCTCACACTGTGTGAGGCGTTTATTTGTTGGAGTGCTAATAATTAGCGCTCTTCACGTGGTCGTGCTTCGTTGACGGTAAGTGTACGTCCGCCAAGTTCTGAGCCGTTCAGCGCAGATTCAGCAGCTTTACCCTCGTCGTCGTTCTCAAACTCAACAAAACCAAAACCTTTTGAGCGCTGTGTCTCTCGGTCAGTGATAACGCGAGCTGATGCTACGGTACCATGTGCAGCAAATAGTTCCTCAAGTTCTTCACTTGTGGTGCTGAATGGAAGACCGCCGACAAATAGTCGATATGCCATACTGTTCTTTGTTCCTTCTTTTAATCTTCTGCAGCTCGACCTTATGTGTAACGCTGCTCTCAGATAACACCTAGAAACTTGCGTACGGACCTGCTAGTGCTTAACTATACATAAAAAATTGAAGAGACGCCAGTATTTATATATCAAGTTCACGGATCTCGCAGAACCGTGGGATAAATCTATCTTGAGATACCCCAAGCACTTCACAGAGACTTGCAATAACAAGCCCGTGTGTAAACCAGACTATCTCTGATGGTGGATTGCTGAGGATTTCTTCCGCACGGTGTATTCCGGCGTGGGGTACGATCTTGTGCTCTAGTGTCGCGGTCAACTCTTTCAGGCTGAGCTCGGTAGTCAACTCATTTAAGATTGCATACCGAGCAATATTGGTGAAGCCGGCTTCGTGTGCCGTCTCTTGGGTTCGGAGCAACTCCGATGTAGCAACCGAGGCTTGAATGTTTATACACGAGAGCGGTTCTACTAACGCACGGGCTTGTTGCTTACCCTTCTCGAGTAGGTGGGCATCAGGACTGCCAAATGCAGGTGAATCTTTGTCGTTGGCGCTTGAGACACCGTGCCGAATAACGTATCGCTTCATACTAATCAGTATGAGCACCCATTCCTCTTAGTAGGAGTAAGAGATTTTACCTAGGCTTTGGAGAGTTTAGCTGCCCCGGCGCGGATGAGCTCTGACCAGCTCCCGAAGGTATGTACGCTGTGAGCAAGCTGTTCTGTGGTGAGGTGGTTGGTGACTGCAATAGACAATTCATTGATGGCATCGCCAGCATCGGGATGAAGTAGTGTGGCGCCAAGAATAAGGTTGGTGTGGGTACTGGCAAGCAGTTTAATAAACCCAGCGTCTGCAGCGGAGGTAGCAGATTTGATAACCAATGAAGCAGGCAGCGTCACGGATTTGTACGAGATGTTCTGCTCCTTAAGTTCCGCTTCGGTGGCGCCTACGGCAGCGAGCTCGGGCAAGGTGTGCACAACGCGCGGCAGAGCAGCGTGTGCAGTTGTGAAGTGTTTAGGGTGCACAATGTTGTGGGCTGCAACCTGTCCATGGTAGGCGGCGACGTGACCGTAGTGCGGTGCATCGACGCAGTCACCAATGGCAAAGATGTGCTTTGCGGTTGTTTGCAGGTTTCGGTTGACGTGGATGCCGGTGTGCTCATACTTGACGCCAGCGTTCTCCAGGCCAATATCGATACTGGCATACTGCTCGGTGACTACTAGTACCTGATCAACAGTGAGGTCGGCAGTTTTGCCACTGCGCTCCAGAGTCAACTTTTTCTTCAAGCCCGTGCCTCTGACGAGGTGGACTTTAGCATCAGGTACGATTTGCACCTTGTACTGTTTTTTCAATTCCTTTGTGAGTAGCGCAACTGCTTCGGGCTCTTCGCCAGCAAGCAGTTCATGGCCAAGACTAAGGACTGTCACGCGAGTGCCAAAGGTCGCAAATAGCTGGGCGAATTCAAGTGCGTGGGCGCCAGAACCCAAGATTGCCAGCGATTTAGGGGGGCGAAGTAGGTTGGTTGCATCCTCGGCTGTTAAGAACCCAGAGCTCGCCAGGCCTGGGATGGTCGGCACTACGTGTTGTGCGCCGGTGGCGATAACAAACTTTTTGGCGCGTAGTCGAGCTTTGCCAATGCTGATAGTGTGTTTATCAATGAAGTAGGCCTTGCCAGTAACGACGGTGATACCCTTACTCCCGTAGTGCTTTGGTGTGAGATGGCCGCTGGTTTGCTTAACGACAGAATCCTTCCAGCGTTTGACGCTTGGGTAGTTGTAGCCAACACCAACACCACGAAGTCCAAACTTAGCACCGCGCTTGCCACTCTCAAATGTACGAGCTGCTTGGATGAGAGCAAGCTTAGGGATGGTACTGCTGTGGGCGAGTGAGCCGCCGAGACGATCTGATTCAATCAGAGCCACAGTTTTGCCACTGCTGGCGATTTGCTGAGCCGCAATGCTGCCACCCGCACCCGATCCCACCACGATGACATCAAAGTCGTATGAAGCCATACTCGTCTTTCTGAACTGCAAATTCTT
>JAGQNU010000007.1 GCA_020427905.1 Candidatus Saccharimonadota bacterium
ATTGCATATGCAAACGCTACTGTCGGAACTGCTGCTAGTAAAAGCCAGGCTTTGCGCCGGATTATCGGAAGATCATCTGGGAAGAAATTGGCAAAATATAGCAAGCCTAGCATCACAAAAAGCGGCCCACTACTAAACAAATTAACTCCTGTCGTAATTGCAAGTTCCGTGCGACCATACAACATTAGCGCATCACCAACAGCCCATAGGGTTGCAAATAGCAGGAATAGTGCGAATAGCTGGTTTGATCGTCGATTTGGGTTGTTGGAGATCACCAAAAAACCCAACACGAGATCAACGACGGCAATGATTATTAGAAAGATTAGTTCCATACTCTCAGTTCTATCTCTAGAGTATAGCGCAATCTATCTACAAGTCATAAGCACTATGCAGAACTAAGAGACACCAAGTATATATGCGCCCATTCGTTGCAGCGGCGCGGGACCGACTCCAGCCAGTTCAAAAAGAGTTCCGATACGTTTTGCGGTGTTTGGAGTTACTAGGTCGTTAATTACTGCATCGTACTCACCTGTTAGATATACAGACCCAGCCTCACCTTGACAGCCCCACACATCGTTTCGAGATGCTGGACCGGTTGATCCGTAGTCAAACTTCTCAAGCGTCAATAAGCCGCCGGGTGTATTATCTCTACCCATTACCCAAGCTAGAATGGCACCACGCGCCTCGAGTGCCTCTGGGTTAAAGCAGCCTGGCTGGCTATCGTCGAGTACAAACTTTCCGTCTAGATCAACACTAGCCCATTCTGGAGCGTCAAGATGGAACGTCGTTGTAACAGCAGAGACTACACCAGGAGTCTCACCAATCACCTCTGCGTTGTCTAGAGTCCCAAGCACGTGTGCATTTGGGTACTTTTGCTGGAGATCAGCCACCACATGATCAAGCCGCTCTGGTTTGTTATCGCTAATTATGAGTGAATCGGCAATCCCTCTATCAAGGATTACGTCTGCTGTGGCGCTGCCGATATTGCCCGCACCAATGATACCAAGTCGACCTGAGAAGTCTGCAATGAGTCCACGTTGAATCGCTGAGCGCATTGTTTCTGCAATCAAGTGAACTGTGCCACCATGGCCTGTTGTTGTGTGTAGCCCATCGACAGTAATGTCGCGGCCGTGATTAGTAAGCCTTGGCAAGATTGCACCGAGGCCAACAACTGAGACACCAAGCTTATCTCGTGTAAAGCGTGCCGTATCGTTTATCACCTTGCCGGCAACGCTAGAGAGTGTACCCAAGTCTTCGCCGTAATCCCGCATCATGTCACCAAACAGAGGTGAAAAAACCATGAACCCGCGCTTGCCATGTTCATCTACGCCATAACGATCGATAATGAATGGACACATTCCAACTAACATCCTGGCGCGTGTCTCTGAATCCACATATCTAAGTGCCGGGAAGTGTTCTGTCGCCTCTTCGCTATAGTCAGGATTGTCTCGCTCTATACGTGTAGGAACCACAAAAGCATATGATCCATCATGTGGCTCAGTAATCTGACCCTCATAGAGATCAAAGGAGTGTTCGATAAACGCTCGCGTTTTTTGCATCGCATCATCTAGCTCTGTGGGGTCGATCCCTTTTTGTGACAGAACTGCCTCTAGTTCATCCAGCTTTCTAGCCTGCCTTGATCTGTCGTACTCACCGTACCGCGAGGCCCATAAATCCGGATTTAATTCGTGGATAACACTATGGGTCTCGTACCGAGGTGCGTTATCGCGTAGATTAGATTCTGTTATTACCATGTGGTGGTTCCTTGTCTGTAAACAAAAACACATGCACGTCACTCGACTTTTCTGTCAAATGATCGTGCATGTGCTTATTTGTAAATATTACTTGTACTGTGTCAAATTATACTACTGCGCGTTGTATTTGTCAAGCAGTTTTTAGACCGCAATCTCTTCAAGATAGTAGTCGTTTGCAGCCTTCTTTGCAGCAGCTTTATCATCCGGGGCGGCATGGATAGCCTGGGCGATTTTTACCGCAAGCAGTGCGCCCTTTCCTACGTTTGGAGCTACGGGTTGCGTTCTCATTGTTTCAAAACTGGATTTAAATGCCTCTGGACTAAACATTGTCTGGTTCCTCAGTTTCATCTGTGCGGGTGACACTTTCGCGACGTTTTGGTTTCAACGCCATGTAGGCTGTCGTACCCGCTGCCCCAACCACAACTCCGCCTGCCACTCCTCCAGCCACAATGCCTTTGGTGGCCTTGCTTGTACTAGCCTCAGGGGTATCACAATCATAGTCCATATCATAGAGGACGGTGTTTATTAATTTTCTTACTCTTTCGGCCTCAAGTCCTACAACTGGACCCATTGCTTCAGACTGCTCTACAGTCATGCCGCCTTCCTCGCCGAAAAAGATATTCATTACTTCCTGGGCATCATCGGCGTCTTGTAGTGCACAGCGATCTGCCTGCCCCTCCGCGCTAAGCAAATATTGCATGTCCTTGGTATCATTCCAATTCCCGCTAATTTGTGCCCACGAGAATATCGTCAAACCGCTTACTACAGCGACGCCTCCTGCAGCTAACGCGAAACGCGCGACTTTCCGCACCCTAGGTAAACGTTCTCTTTTGATATTTTCCACTGATTGGGTTGGTGAATGCTCTCTCATATTTCTCCTTAATAAAAGAGAGTCCTGTGCTCTACGCTCAAGCGAATAGGCACAGGACTCTTCTATACTTTAAAAAACAAAACTAGTCAAACTATATCAATTTGAAACTGTTTTGTCAAGGGTTTTGGTTATTGGGTGATTCTTGGTATTCTGCTTGGAGAAATGGCACAGAAAATTGCGATTGTTGAGGATGAGGCTGCTATCAGGCGCATGTATGCGTTTAAACTGAAGTACTCGGACTTTGTAGTTGTTGAGGCTGAGGATGGTGAAAAGGGCTTAACACTGATTGAAGTTGAGCGTCCTGATCTAGTGTTGCTTGATCTCAGAATGCCTCGCATGACTGGTGAAGAAATGCTCCGTGAGCTGAGGGCTACAGACTGGGGTGAGGAGATTCCAGTGGTGATTCTGACCAATATCAGCAAAGATGAGGCGCCACGTACACTCTGGCACCTCGGTATATCCGACTTTATCGTAAAATCTAATGCCACACCACAAAAAGTTGTGGAGTGTGTTGAAAAAATTCTACTACATGAGTGAGATGAGGTAAGAAATTAGCCAGTATTTGGCTGTTCGAGAGCAAATCTAGCCTGCAAGTCGCGCTGGCTATAGTAGTATACATCTCTTCTGCCATTGTGTAGTAGTGGGGTGCCATCTGCACCTAGATTAAGAACTATATACGAACCCGCGGGAGCGTGCTCAAATGAGTCACTGTCAATGCCGACAAACTTGTAGTCGTATGGGATGCGCAGTGCTTTGATCTTACCAACTCTGCGATACAAACCCTCACCAATATGCTGGTATGTACGCTCAAAAGCAGTGCTTCTTACACCAATATGCTTAGTTGAACCATCTTTTGCACGGCGTGTCACGATCCAGTCTCCTGGCTTCATATCTTGCTGACCCCAGGTGTGCAGCAAGGTGGTTGGTTGTGTAAGCTGCTGAGCTGGGTGTGCAGCAAGGTCAACCGAAGCATAAACTGGTGCCTCAGAAAAATCTATATGAGTGAGATCTCGTGGCCCTCCGACGTCGGTTGATTCATATCCTGCTCTGTTATCTTCCATTGTCATGTGTATTATTATACAATTAGACAATGCGCAAATTACAAATAGGTGTAATGGGGTCGTGTACTGACCTCAACTATTCAGACGAGATCGAGAAGTTGGCAGAGGCTATTGGCGAGGAGATTGCCAAGGCTGACTGTGC
>JAGQNU010000008.1 GCA_020427905.1 Candidatus Saccharimonadota bacterium
CTCAAGGACAAAAAACATGGGAGGGTTTTTAGCGATACAGGTAATAGACTCCTCCAAATAGCCGAGAGGGTTTCAGGTGTAGACACTACCACAGCAGATCTTATGCGACCACTCAGCCAGATGCTCACTGTAAAAATCACGATCGATAATGATGCATTATTGGTGTTATCGACGAGTATGCATCCTGAGCTACAACAGACAGCGAAAGAACTTGGTTATACAGACAGCGGGAGAGTTGATGATACTGTAACGCATTTTTTAGAGAAGCATGACCTGTTGCCACTCATGGGGTCCGAACAACATACCACATTACTTTGGCATTACCCTAAGAATGAGTTAGATGCAGTAGCTGATTATTTGTATCCCGCAACCACACTTTCGTCCAGTGACCTCAGAACCAAACTTGACGAAATCTCGTATACAGAGAGGGTGCACCTGTTAGAGAAAACAGGGATACAGCCAAGCTCTCCTTCATACAAGTTTGAATTCCTGACCACTGTGAGCGAACTCATTGCAGTCGCCGAACTTGGGACAGGATATATCTCGTCACAAAAACCGACACCACAGTATGGCTTTGATGCGCTCGCGCCGACAATAGAACAAATAATTGAAGATCAATACGACACGTGTTTTGCTGATAGTTTTGCCCTGTATAGTCAGATTCAAGCGGTCAATCCTGACAGTGCCTCATATGCCACACTTCGAGGCCACAAAATACGCTGGACGCTGAGGCTACACTGGCATGAGCTGAAAGACTTGTTGTCACAAAGCAGAGACAAATCACTTATCAATGATATGATCCAGCAAGTCAGCTCCGTACACCCGATTCTCAGCAAACGACTAACCACTAATGCTTCCGATTGAGTGCACCATTGACATACTTACCAAACTCTACTAGAATCGCATGTATGATTAAGCGTAACACTTTAGCACTTAGCCTCCTCCTCAGCCTCCCACGGCTGTGCTTCAGTTACGTTGAAGCCCGAAGCGCATAGCGCCGAGCACAGCCCAATCAAATCTCGGGTTTTGACACCCGATTTTTTAATGCAAAGGATATTCGAATGGGCATAGTAAGATTTGAAAGTTTCGATACAACACTTCGCGATGGGGCGCAGGCGCTTGAAGAGGAGAGTCACCAATTTCCGGTGGGTAGCAAACCTGGCATCGCAGAACAACTCGCATCTCTGGGCGTAGATGTAATTGAAGCAGGTTTTCCAGCCACACCAGCTGACACAGAGGAGGTCCAAAAGGTTGCACAGACAGTTGGACAGCATATGTACCGCACAGCACGGTGGGTAAATGGACAATTTGTTGACGCATACGATAGGCCAGTTGTAATCGCTGGCTTGTCTCGCACAACTCCTGCCGACATAGATACAACGTGGTCAGCAATACACGAGGCACGTAGCCCGAGAATTCACACATTCATCTCAACCGACGAGGCACATATGAAGGCCAAGTTTAAAGACAAGACACCTGCCGAAGTACTAGACATGGGAAAGCGTGCAATCGATCTCGCACTCGAGTACGCATCTGAGCACCCGAACGCTTCTGTTGAGTTCTCTGCCGAAGCAAGTAGTACGACAGATCCTGCGTTTCTTGAGATCGTTGCACGCACCGCTGTAGAAAATGGGGTTGATGTGCTAAACATGCCCGATACGGTAGGCCAACGGAATCCATTTTGGATGTACAAGTTTTACCGTCAAATTATGAACTGGGTATTACCAGTTAACCCTGATGTTACAATCTCCGCTCATTGTCATAATGATCTAGGCCATGCTGTCTCAAATTCTACTGCTCTTGTCCAGGCTGCAGCAGATTATGCTTACGAGAATGACCAAAACGTTAACGTCCAGGTAGAAGGGACTATCTGTGGACTCGGCGAACGAGCTGGCAATGCAGATGGTATTGCTGTTGTTGCTGGACTGTTTAAGTTCTCTGATGAATCACCCGTTCCCATTACATGGATGTATAACCCAAATCGTGCAGTAAGGGTTGCTCGTTCAGTTATGCAGGCTGCAAACTATGAGGTGCCGCCAAAAAGTCCAGTAGTTGGAAGTGAGACCAATGTGCACAGGTCAGGAATTCATAGTGACGGTGTTATTAAAGGTGGTTTTGAGATCTACACTCCACATGATCCTCAATTTTGGGGGCATGAGACATCGGCTGTACACGAAGAGGGGCGATACCAAGGCAAGAGTGGTACGCAAGCCGCTCAAAGTACCCGCTAGAAACCGTTGACTAATCCTATCATCTGAGGTAGAATTGTTGAGATCATTACCAGAGACAGCGAGCGTCGATAGTATCAATAAGACTCGCCGAGGAGATGAAACGACACAGTTTTTTCTATAGCCTTTGGTAGTGCGAGAGCCAAAGGCTATTTTAGTTCTGACAGCTCTCGGACGTTCGTTAACAATCTGGTCGAGAAATATAACAGATTATAACTTTGAAGAGAGGTACGTTATGGCGATTACTCGCGATAAAAAACAAAGCCTCGTCAGTGAGCTCAACGACCTGCTTAACAGCATGAAGATGACCGTGTACGCTCACTACGATGGCCTCAGTGTAGCCGACCTTCAAACACTTCGTCGCAGCGCACGAGAGAACGGTGTTACCATCAAGGTAGTAAAAAACCGACTCGTTCGTGTAGCCGCAACCCAAAATGACGCGCTCAAGGAGACTGACACTAGTGATCTTACTGGCCAGCTTCTGTACGCTATCAGTATTGAGGATGAAGTCGCACCAGCACAAGTGCTCGCAAAGTTTGCTAAAGCAAACCCAAATCTTAAGATTGCCGGCGCAATCTCAGACAAAGGCGAGAAGCTTGATGTTGATGCAGTGAAGTCACTGGCAACACTACCAAGTAAAGATGAGCTTATTGCTCA
>JAGQNU010000131.1 GCA_020427905.1 Candidatus Saccharimonadota bacterium
ACTATTGCCAGCCTCGTCTCTATAAATAAGTTTAAGGAATGGGTTATTTGACTGGAAACCATGCGTAATAATCCGGTCTACGCCAAGTTCATACAACACGGGCAAGCTCTGATCATCATTTATACCTGCGATACTGGCAGCAAATGGCCCACGCGTTACACTTGCATTGGCTGCGTTAACAAGTGTCTTGTTATGTGCTGGCTGGAAAGTGAATATACTAGGAGTGTATGTGAAATCTGCAAGTGGATATTCGGCAACAATATCTACATCATCCTCCCTCGCAAGTTGTTGGTAAATAAGTGGTACTTGCGTTTTTACATTGTCGGTGTGTCCAAGAGGGCTAGGCAGATATTCAAGAGCAAGAATTACACAACACAGAATTACTAAACTAACTCGCCATACCCAACGCCAAGGTCTTGTTATTTGCCAAAGTCCGAGACAGGCAAGAAGCACAAGCAATGGATGTACTACCAGGAAAATCCGTGACAGAACTCGCCAACTAGCAGTGAAGGTTATGATTACTAGCGATGGCGTTGGGATTGATCTTCCAAAAATATGGGCATAGGCGGGGAAAGAAAAGAGAAAACAGACAACAGCTGCAAAGCTGATCAAAAAGACAAGTTGTTTATAAGAAATCCTTTGTATCTTTTGATTCCTACGCTTTCGTACAATTAGCACGCCCACCGATATAAGTGCCAGAATCAAGACCACAAACCCCGCATACAATGTTGACTCGGAGTAATTCGAGTTGTGTAACAATGTACCGCGTAATGCGGGGTATGATTCCGGCATAAGTGGATTGTTCGCGCCAGGGAGAATAAGCTCTATTGGCCTAGCCCCATAGGTGAGCGTTTCAACTTTAATATCACTACGCACCAAAGCAAGCGACTGGTTGATCCGTTCCCCTTGAGTCAAGAAAACTGCTGCGATAGGCAGCAAAAGTAGCGCGAGAATAAAGAGACCGAACGCTGGATAACGAAGTCGTTCCAAAGATTTTTTTATCCCTTTCCAGTACCCGTTTTTACGACTCCGAAGTATTCTGTATAACTCTATTAGCATCTGCCCACCAACAAGTGTTGAAATCAATAATCCGCTAAAAAGGATAAAGTATCCGTCAAAATAGAAGCCGATTGCGCTGATAAGCCCAAAGATCGCGGCGCGGCGGTAACTTGGCCTGCTTAGCATCCATAGGAATGCCCAAACTACAGCGATAAAGGTGCTGCCATATACGTAATTAACATGGCTAAGAGATTTGAAGACATGGAACGGTACGAAGGCTGCGGCGTACGCTGCGAACATTGCAATATCGAACCGCTTTAATAGCCACCTTACGAGGCCGAACATCAACAGTCCTGTGGACATATAGCCAAAGAGTATAGCTAAGTTAAGCCCGCAGATTGGCGAGGTCAGTGTAGCAAATATTTTGTAAATACTCAGGAATACTAGAGATGTTATATTTTGAGGGTTCTCTAGGTTCTCGCCAAACGGATAATTGCTCTTTTGGACCGTTCCCCAGTTAAGATCATTTCCTCCTGCCCACTGACTCCAAGCAATTCCGCCAGTACTGTCACCACCGAGAGCCGCAACAGTGTTAGTAGAGCAGCTTGTCACGCCTCTACCCATGTAGATCCAACTAATTGCAAGGATGATCAAGATGGCCATTAGCCACTGGACCCAGGACTTAGCAAACAATATACGTATTTTCTCTTCAGTTTCTTTGAGCATCTTTAGCTGATTATACTTGATATGATTTTGAGTCTCCAATTCATTATGTTGTGGCTTATCCTCCATGATGATATGATAATATTGCTTGTTATGCTAAAGCGATACTCGTCTACAAAAAATCCAAAACGCAAAAAAATTATCTTGGTAATTGCGATATTGCTAGTTATTGTCCTGGTTGTTACAGGTACTTACTTGTGGACACAGCGTAAGCCGAGCACGCTCACTACGAGTGATGGTGAGGTCGTTGAACTTACTCCTGCTACCTCCGAAGAGAAAGCAGAGTCAGATCAACGTAAGCAGGATATTGTAGCCAGCCAGGAAGCTACACAAAGCCAAGCTTCACCCAATAACCCATCACAAGTCACTATCGTCAGTGCCAATAAAACAGGTGTAAGTGCGTACGTTAATGGTGTTTTTGAAGATGACGGCACTTGTACGGCAACTGCTGTGCAAGGTGCTTCACGGATCATCGCCACCTCAACTGGCTTTCAGAATGTTTCTTACACGCAGTGTGCACCACTTCAATGGCCACAACCACTTAGTAATGGCACTTGGGTGATCACTGTAGCCTACAGCTCTCCTACGGCCAATGCTACGCTATCACAAAACATAGAGGTTAATTAATGAAAAAAGCTCACTTTCTCCAATCTCTCATTTTATTAGTAGCCGTTGTATTCGTCTTTGCAGGTGTAGGAATCGTCGCCCCTCGAAACGCTGAAGCACTTTCAGGTGGTGAGTTTAATGCATCTCGAATTATTGACGACCCCGTTTTCTTTAACCCTAGTACCATGTTGCCATCCGATATCCAGGCATTCCTTAATGCTAAGCTTCCCGCGTGTGATACTAACGGGACTCAGCCTTATGGTGGCACGACACGTGGCGCGTATGGTGCAAGCCGGGGCTACCCACCTCCTTACACCTGCCTGAAAGACTATGTGCAAACCATTCCAGGCGTTGGAGCTGATGCATATTGTGGCGGCTCTATTGGTGCAGGTACAAAGACTGCTGCACAGATTATTTACGAAGTGGGCCAAGCCTGTGGCGTAAGCCAGAAAGTACTTCTTGTTCTATTGCAAAAGGAGCAAGGTTTGGTTACAGATGACTGGCCGTGGTCTGTTCAATATACAAAAGCAACAGGCATGGGCTGCCCCGATTCTGCCCTCGGAACAGATGTGGACAGTAATCAAAATGGCTGTTACGACGAGTACGAAGGTTTCTTTAAGCAGATCTACTATGGTGCAAGGCAATACCAGCGTTATGCCAAACAGGCAAGCTTATTTAACTATAAGGCGGGGCAAAACAACTACATTCAGTACAATCCTAATGCTGGTTGTGGTGGCTCGAATGTAGTCATCCAGAATCAGGCAACTGCAGGACTCTATAACTATACTCCCTACCAACCCAATGCAGCTGCCTTGGCAAACCTGTACGGGTCGGGTGATAGCTGTAGTGCATACGGCAACCGAAATTTTTGGAGACTATACAACGACTGGTTTGGAACCACATATACGACCGTTCCGTTTGCCTGGTCATATGAAGGCCAATGGGCATATGTGGATGCTTCGCGTACAAGCCAATTTACTGGGATTCCAACCGTCGCACCAAATGGCAAGTTCTATGTTCGTGTAAAGGCGCGTAACATGGGGAATCAAACATGGGAAAGTAGTTTTCTCAATATAGGCGTATCTCGACCAATAGATCGAGCTAGTAGCTATGCTGACGGCACGTGGGTATCGAATAGTCGCGCTGCACGTTTACTTGAAACGAGTGTTGCCCCTGGACAGATAGGAACCTTTGAATTTGCTATACAGGCCCCGTCGACTCCTGGAACCTATAGTGAATACTTCAACTTAGTTGCCGAAGGTAGAACATGGCTTAATGACTTGGGACTCATATTCCTCTTCAATGTTACTACCCCCGGCGAGGCTGCTGTGACAAATGCCACGCTTAGTGCTGGACAGTCTTTATCACGTGACGATTTCTTGTTATCGACTGACAGAAACAGCGTTCTAACTTTGCGAGGAGACGGTGATTTAGTGCTCTACAGTAATGGCCTAGTCCCGTGGCATACCGGAGCATTTGACCGCACAGGATCGCGTCTCGTCATGCAGGCCGACGGAAACCTAGTGTTGTACAATGGCAGTGGACAGGCGCTGTGGAATACAGAGACGGGGGGCAACCCTAATGCGCGACTTGTTCTGCAGACTGATGGAAACCTAGTGTTGTACAGTGTAAGTAATGTCCCGCTTTGGGCATCATACTCCATTAGTGTTCCCGATAACCTCTCTTACACCAATATAACCCTACCGCCTAACGGAAGAATGTACCCTGGACAAGTTTTTTCCACAGCTGATCGTCGATACAAACTTATAATGCAGACTGATGGAAACCTAGTTCTGTATTCACCTAGTCGAGCAATTTGGGCAAGTGGTACCGATGGGAAACAAACGGCCTTCGTGGCGATGCAATCAGATGGTAACCTAGTCTTGTACGAACGTGGTGGACGACCCCTTTGGTATACGGGAACAGCTAATCGCCCTAACCTACGTCTTGTTATTCAGCAAGACGGTAACCTTGTCATGTATAACCCCACTGCCCAAGCGATCTGGAACACCCAGACAGCCGGAGCCCAATAAAGTTATTTGTACGCGTTTCCTTTTCATGTAGTGCTTCTTTCGGTAGAATAGTACATATGTCAAAAAAGAAACTGAAGGTTTTTGTTGATGCTGAGGTTCTGATTGTCCCCCACTTTAGTGGCA
>JAGQNU010000132.1 GCA_020427905.1 Candidatus Saccharimonadota bacterium
ATAGATACGTACTCGTACGCTTCTGTGATATGATACTTGCACAAAAGAGGAGAGGCTATCTATGAAAAAATTACTGATTATTGGTTTAGTTGTCCTGGCTGTTGCTGCTGGGGTCTGGTGGTTCCTACTGCGTGGCGATAGTTCAAACGATACACAGGTATCACAAGATGCCGACACATCAATACCCCAAGCCTACAAGGCAACTGATGATGTCAGCTTTGACAGCTACACCTCAGAGTTCAACCCTAATCTGAAGCTTCGGTATCCTTCGAGCTGGATCGTAGCCGAGGGCGAAGCTAACACTGCCGACTTCCAGGTCATCACACTCGAGAGTGGCCAAGACCTAAATGGATTCTATATGTGCATGAACATGGACGACTATGCTGCAGATGATAAATCAGATCTGAGCATTCCCGATATCCAGGTCGTAGCCGTCGAACCATTCAAAACAGAAGGTATCAAAGATGGTTTGTACCTTGTTACATTCAAACGCACTAAATACCCCAACGATTACCAATTTGGCTTAACTGACGTTGCACCCGAAGTTGGCGCCAACGTGTTCACCGATCAGATTACAAGTGATTCTGGTCGCCGCTTACAAGTATGGGGACGGTTTAACTGTCGTGAGACTGAGCGCCCCAGCATGACACAGGAACAGTTTGATAACTCACAGCTATTCCACGAAGCTAAAAGTGTCCTTGCCAGCCTGCAGTTCTAATGACAAATACAACAGAGTAAGACACAGGTAGGCGTTAGCTACGGCCTGGTTCGCTCCTATACCCCATTGGGTCAGTAGCAAACGCTTCCCACTGAGCATCTTCCACCGGCAGCAACAAAGTAACCATGCACTCTTGGCGGGCAAGCTCGACAATTGAGCTAAATACATAGCCAAATCCAAACTCAAAGTGCTCACGACTTATCTCATCGACAAACTCCAAATCCCATCCAAGGGAACTCATTGCTTCATGATATGCATGAGCTTTCTGGTACCCACTTCTCGCAGTTTTGATGACCTCCACTGCGCCTGTAAAAATCGGCTCGTCGTTTGGCTTATGTGTAGCGATCGGCGGATTTTGCAGAGAAGAGCTCAATACGTCGAATAGCGTCTTGCTCAATGCTAATTCTCCAGCACGCAGGCCAAGCACCATGCCACTACTGAAGCTTCTCTCCACTTCCGTAAGACACTCTTCGAATAATTTCGGACTTACAACTTTGCTAACAACAGTCTCAAGTGAGCGACGAAGCACCTCTTGGCTACTGTATATGTCTGTATACGTGGCAACGTATCGCCGCACGGACGCATCGCTGCCCGCTTGAAAATTCCTGACATCATTCAGCAGTGCTGTTGCCCCGCCCTGTCCCAATATTTCATCAAAATTGGGTGGATGCGGTACATACTCCATAGTGTTCCTACACTACACCTTACAGAATGTGATGACAACTAGTTAAGCTGCTGTGCGTTCGTAGGGATCGCAATAGTCACAGGCTTGTACTCGTAAGTGATCGAGCTTGTACCTTCGGGTGTCGTTACTTCAACCTG
>JAGQNU010000009.1 GCA_020427905.1 Candidatus Saccharimonadota bacterium
CAAGCGCGTGCTCCGCATCAATGAAGGCTGCAGTGCCGCCCTGCTTTTGAATCTCCGCAATTGCATGTAGTGTTAATGTGGTTTTACCACTTGATTCAGGACCATAGATCTCAATGATGCGCCCTTTTGGAAAACCACCACCAAGTGCGAGATCGATCGAGAGCGCACCCGAGCTAAACAAATCCACATCCTGCGCGTGAGACTCACCCAGCTTCATAATCGCGCCGTCACCAAACTGCTTGGTGATCTGCTCCATGGCGAGGCCTAACGCCTTCTTTTTACCATCCTGCTCTGCGCTGTTATCTGACTTTTTATCTTTTGCTGGTGTCTTCGCCATAGTTAATACCCTCTGCTTTAGTCGTTATCCACCCGTTGCTACTATTATAACCGCTCGTGGATTTGCTACAATAGAGGTTGTGAAAAAGAATCTTTCAAAGCAAGCTGGCTTTACTATTATTGAACTCATGGTTGTGATCGTGTTTCTTTCAGCACTATCAGCCATTGCCCTCATAAACATCCGTGGTATTCGTGCAGAAAATCGTGACGCTGAACGCAAGGGTGACATAAACGCTGTGTTCTTTCAGCTCGAGACATTCCATCAGACCAACGGCTACTATCCTGAGGCTTTTGATGCAAAAACACTCAAGGGAATCGACCCAGCAGCACTCAAGGACACGGTTGGCCTGACATTTAACGAAGACGGCTCACAATACCATTACCGTGCACGTGGCTGCAATGAGACAAAGTGCAAAAGCTACGAGCTGACCGCGGACCTAGAGAAAGAGGCTCCGTTTATAAAACAAAGCCTCATCCAATCATAGGGTGAATCTAATTTCCGTACTCTGCAATCGAGCCCTCATGGGCCTGAATTGATTTTTTAGTAAACTCGTAAGGGTCTTTAATCCACGTCAGTGTGTAGTTGTTCTGCTCACCAGCTGTCTCAATCGTCACTGTGCCACTGCGTAATATTCTGTCGATTATCTGCGGTTGAGATACATTGAGATCCTCAACGTCAGAGATATTAAGCTGTGAAACCTCACGACTAAACAGGCTGTGGTATTGAATAAGCACAATCTTCTGGTTGGTCAAAATCATCCGACTCCGCATGTACACTTGTGCTGCCAATATTGCTCCGAGACTCGTAAATAAGATGAGGACCAAGCAGACGAGAACAATCCCGGCGACCGCGTCACCACCTACACCCGGACCGAGCAGGGATTTTGAGTTAATTGAAGCAAAACCAGCAAACACCGATAGCACCAATACAAGCACAGCACCAATACTGTATATAGCAAACATGCCGAATGGATGACGAGTAGCTTGAGCAAGGATCACCTCGCTCGGGTCTAGCTCAAATAGCTTTGTGTACTCTTTGCTGACACCAACCCTGTCTTGATAGCCGCCGTTGTCATCCTCTCTGTAGTTTGGAGTTAGTCCTGTGTATTGTTGTTGCTGTTGTTCTTGCTCGGACTGCTCGGCGCCGTAAATTGCTTGTTCGCCAGCCTCCTCGGCGAGTTTGGCCGCCCGTGCTTGCTTGTTCTGTGCGTAGTTAATCTTGCTTTGTTTATTCATGCAGTTATTATAGCAATGATTCTTGCTTAGTATTAGTGTCTGACTTTGGTTTGGCGCCGAGATGCTTATAGGCCCGCGAGGTGACTTTACGCCCACGTGGTGTGCGCTCCAGAAAGCCAATCTGCATCAAGTACGGCTCAAAAAAGTCCTCAATGGTCGAACGCTCGTCACCCGTAATCGCAGCTAGTGTCTCAACGCCCACCGGCCCACCTTTGTGGTTCTCGATAATTGTTGTGAGTAGTCGACGATCCGCTGGATCCAACCCAATGTCATCGATCTCTAGTAACTCCAATGCCTTGGTTGCAATCACCGCATCAACAATGCCGTCGCCATTAATGTCTGCGTAGTCGCGCGTGCGTTTTAGCAGCCGGTTAGCAATACGTGGTGTCAGCCGTGAGCGCGCCGCAATCTGCGAGGCAGCGTCATCTTTTACGTTAACTGAAAGAATATCGGCTGAGCGCTGAATAATCTTCTCGATCTCCCCAGGAGTATAGAACTCAAGCCGATGCATAATCCCAAAGCGATCTCTCAGCGGTGCGGCCAAATCACCAACGCGTGTCGTCGCACCGATAACTGTGAATTTTGGCAAATCCAATCGAAGGCTCTTGGCGGTCGGCCCCTTGCCGAGCATAATATCAAGTTTAAAGTCCTCCATGGCAGAGTAGAGAACCTCCTCGATACTCGTACTCAACCGATGGATCTCATCGATGAAGAGGAT
>JAGQNU010000010.1 GCA_020427905.1 Candidatus Saccharimonadota bacterium
CCGCCTTCAGGTCCCATATCAATAATGTGATCAGCAGATTTAATAACGTCAAGATTATGCTCAATGATAATCATAGAGTTGCCTGTATCAACTAGTGCATTGAGTACCATGAGTAATCGTTTGACATCATCAGAGTGAAGCCCGGTTGTTGGCTCATCAAGGATGTAGAGCGTGCGTCCGGTAGCTCGGCGCGAGAGCTCAGCTGCCAACTTTATACGCTGGGCCTCTCCACCTGAGAGTGTTGTCGCCGGCTGACCAAGCTTGACGTAGCCAAGTCCCACCTCGTTGAGTGTGTTGAGCTTACGTGCAATGCTTGGCTGGTTCTCAAAGAACTCTGCAGCCTGCTCAATCGTCATATTGAGCACATCGGAGATATTCTTACCTTTATAGGTAATCTCGAGCGCCTCGCGGTTGTAGCGCTTACCATTACAAACCTCACAGGTCACATAGACATCGGGGAGAAAATGCATCTCAATCTTAATGATGCCATCACCCTGACAGTTCTCGCAGCGTCCACCTTTAACGTTGAAACTAAAGCGTCCAGCTTTGTAACCCCGTACGTTGGCCTCGGGTGTGTTAGCAAACAACTCTCTAATTGGCGTGAAGACACCAGTATAGGTTGCGGGATTTGAGCGCGGCGTGCGACCAATTGGCGATTGATCAATGATAATAGCTTTATCAAGATGCTCTATACCAGTTATCTCTGTATGCTTGCCGGGCACGGTGTGAGCGCGGTGTAGTCGTGCTTGCAACTCTTTGGCAACAATATCGTTGATGACACTTGACTTGCCCGAGCCCGAGACGCCACTGACCACCACCATATTGCCAAGCGGAATAGTCACATCTATGTTCTTCAGGTTATTCTCCTGTGCACCCTTCACAACCAGCGTCTTGCCGTTGCCCTTGCGTCGTTTCGTCGGTACGGCAATAGACTCTTTACCACTGAGATACTTCCCCGTAATACTGTTCTTCTTAGCAACCTGCGCCGGTGAACCTTCGGCCACAATTTCCCCACCGTGCACACCGGCTCCCGGACCAATATCGAGTAGCCAGTCTGCAGACCGTATAGTGTCTTCGTCATGCTCTACTACAATTACCGTATTGCCAAGATCCCGCAGGTGCTTCAGTGTTTTAATCAGACGATCGTTATCGCGTTGGTGGAGACCAATTGATGGTTCATCGAGTACATACAGCACACCCATAAGCCCGGAGCCAATCTGTGTTGCTAGTCGTATACGCTGTGCCTCACCACCCGAGAGTGTTGCAGCTGATCGGCTGAGGTTGAGATAGCTGAGCCCCACATTGTTTAAGAAGCTCAGGCGCGAGCTGATCTCCTTGCAAACCTGGCCAACTATAAATAGTTCCTTCTCGCTAAACTGAGTGCTCTCAAACAGTGACAATGCATCTTCAACTGAAAGATCGGTGATGTCTTTGATCGAATGATCATGAACTGTAACCGCTAAAACTTCTGGTTTCAGGCGAGCGCCACCACACGTGTGGCACGGTCGCTCACGCATGAAGCGCTCAATGTCACGACGCATGAAGTCACTGTCAGTCTCCTTCCATCTACGCTCGAGGTTCGGTATGACTCCCTCGTAGGTCGTGTCAAACATACGGCCATTACCAAGCGCTACGGTGTATTTTTTGGTGCCTGTACCATAGAGAATTTTATCCAGATCATCCTTCTTTAGCTGCGCAGTCGGTACCGTCAAACTGAAACCGTGTTGATCCGCGACAGCCTGCATCTTCTTCATGTACCATGCATCTGAATTAACGCGGTTGAAGGGGCGAATGGCACCTTCGGAGATAGTCAGGTTACCGTTCGGGATCACCAACTCTGGATCCACCTCCAGACGTGAGCCCAGTCCAGTACAGGTTGGACAGGCCCCATGTGGTGCATTAAAGCTGAAGATGCGTGGCTCTAGCTCGGGCAACGCCAGCTCGGGATGATCCGGACAGGCGTAACGTTGAGATAGTAGGTGGTCCTCCTCTGTATCGGCATCGTGAACAATCACCGACTCTTTACCAAGCTCCAGTGCTTGCTCAACTGACTGAGTGATGCGACTTACGTTAGCCTGACTGTTTGTCAGACGATCGACCACAATCTCAATCGTATGCTTAAACTTTTTATCAAGCTCTGGCCACTCATCAAGATTGTAGATAACACCATCTACGCGGGCACGAGCAAAACCACTGCGCTGATACTCGGCGGGGATGTGCTCAAATTGGCCTTTCTTCTCATTCACAATCGGTGCGAGAATAATGAGCCGCGCGTCCTTTGGCATCTCGAGCACCTCATCGACAATCGCTTGCGGAGTGAGGCGCCGTACCTCGTTTCCATCCACTGGACAATGCGGCACACCAATGCGTGCAAACAACAAACGCAAGTAGTCGTAAATTTCTGTCACCGTTGCAACGGTAGATCGCGGGTTCCGACTCGTAGACTTTTGATCGATCGATATTGCTGGACTCAAGCCATCGATTTGATCAACATCAGGTTTCTCCATCAATCCGAGAAACTGACGTGCGTAACTTGAGAGCGACTCCACATACCGACGCTGACCTTCGGCATAAATGGTATCGAAGGCAAGTGAAGACTTCCCTGATCCAGACAAGCCAGTAATAACCACCAGCTTCTCGCGTGGGATTTTAACAGACACATTTTTGAGGTTGTGCTCACGAGCACCTTCAACCGTGATAAACTCCGACATATCCTGGACAGTATAGCGCATTATCTCAATCTGTTAAACATCCTGTATACTAGATATCAGTGAAGGACCATCTCTACAATTGGTGGAAGCGTCGACCAGTTGGCCTCAGGAAGCCACTTGTCTTCACGCTTGGTATCCTACTCCTCTGCCTCTCGCCAATCGTTGGCTCGGTACCCGGCCCTGGCGGCATCGCACTATTTTTGCTCTCGATTGCAATCCTCGCTAGTGAGTTCGACTGGGCAGAGCAATTGAAGAACTTCTTCTTGCATACCGTGCCCAAAGAGGTTCAGAACCGCTGGCGACCTACGCCAAAGTGGCAGCTGTGGTTTGATATCACGTCATTTCTACTCATATTTGGTGCGCTCGTGTTTGCCTTGCAGACTATCTGGGTACCAATGATATCGTTTGGAGCAGCTGGCATCTGTCTGTTCTTATTCAACCGCGAACGCCTCACTCGACTGAAGGTCTACTTGCGTAGATCACAGTAAGGCCGTATCATCGAACAGTTATGAAAGTTGCTATTCAAGGAATCGATTCCTCCTATCACGCCCGCGCTGCCAGAGCAATGTTTGGTGACACAATCGATCTCGTGCACTGCGATACCTTTGCAGAAGTATTCACCTCAGTCACGGAAGGGCTTGTTGAATATGGCGTTGCAGCAATTGAGAACTCCCTTTACGGCTCAATAAATGATACGTATGATTTGCTGCTCGAGCATCAGCTACACATCTGTGCTGAAACCTACCAGCAGATTAGTCTGCACCTGCTCGGCACTGATGATTCGTCGCTCGAATCTATTACCGACGTATTTTCTCAAGCACCTGCCCTCAGTGAGGCATCGGAATTCCTCGACACCAAACTGAGTAACGCAAAGCGCCATGAGTACAACGATACAGCTTCGGCTGCACGCTTTGTGGCTCAATCAAAAACGACCACTAATGCAGCCATTGCAAGTATGCAGGCAGCAAAAGAGTTTGGCTTGCATGTGCTCGCCGAGAATATCGAAACACATCATGATAACTACACGCGCTTCATCGCCCTGTCCCAACAAGAACCATCGGCGCCAAACGGTGATACTAAAACCTCAATCACGTTTGAAACCAGCGATACTCCAGGCTCTCTCTACGCAGCTCTCGGTGTATTTGCGGATCGAAATATCAACCTGACAAAGCTAGAGAGTCGTCCCATCATTGGCAAAGCCTGGACCCCAATGTACTATATTGACTTCACGTCGGCTATTGATAAAGAGCTGCTTGCCGAGCTCAAGCAATCTGCATCAAACATTCGCATCCTCGGCACCTATCCCGCCGGACGCTCGTCAGCCTAACGCACGTCGGAAAAAGCACAACACATTTTGCGCTCCAGCTGTTGAAACTATATGCACGGACTTTGTATTCTATATATAGACAACGTAACTTAGTAAGGTGAAACTATGCGAGGAAGACTGCTTTTTGGGCTTGGGGTGATTTTGATCGGTGCCTATGTGGTCCTCATCGACGATCCGCTCAATAGTACCGTAAGTTTTCTTATTGCGGGCACCGTTCCCGGCACAGCCATCACACTTGGGTTGTGGCCGTCACTTGTGCTCACACTCGCCTGCCTGTACTTGCTTACAAAGCTACTTGGACGCGTGCAGTATCGCCTACTCGAGGGTAAAGCACGGCAGATAACTCATGAGACTGCTGCACGTGAGTTTGAGGAGAGTCACAACAGCGAGGCTTCAGCAAAGAACCGTTCAGTTATAGCGGCCCCAAAATCAGAGATTAGCTTTTAGCCGTCCGCCTCGATAGTTGGCGCTATACTTTGACCATACAGCGTAAGCTCCTCGAGCAGAAACTGACTCTTGTCATCGGTCTTGGTCTGTGCGAGTTCTGCCAGCCTCTCACCGAATGCCGACAACGGCAGTTGCCCATACAGCCCATTCATCACACGCTTGGATTTGTACTCGTCCCACTTTCGACGCTCCGAGTCAGTGAGGCTCTGCGGATAATTGCGTGCTTTATACCAAGGTAATAGTGCTGCGAGGCGCTCGTCAGAGAAGTCAGGGCTAAAATCAGCAAGCTCATTTACGTCCGCGCTCCGTACTGCTCGAGACAATGTCTTATCCTTGTCGGGGGTAAACCCATCATACAATTGTAGATCAGGATCCTCTGCATCACTAAACTTCTCCCGACGTGCGATATTGAATGCTTCGTAAAGATTGTTGATCTTTGTCGCCAATCCACTCCGGCGTAACTGTGTGAAGTTGCTAGCAACTTGCTCAGTTGTGAGATGGATAGATTGAGAGGCAGCTTTATCTAGTACACCGAGAGGGGCCACGGCTGGGCAGGCATTTGGTTTCAGTACCTTCACGGGCAGTTCACCCGTTTCTGCATCTCGCACAAACAGCTTCTCTTTCAGCTCATCGTCATTCATGTCGTCAAACTGTGTTGCGTCGATGCGCAGATCATACACCAAAACACTACCATGCTCTGCCTGGCCAACGACAATCGCCGCAGTCGTCTTCTGATGCTCACTTGCATAGCGGCCAGATGTGTACAGAAACGGCTGCGGGTCTTCAGCTCGCACCAGCTCTAATACCGCCTTCTTGCTGCGCATACCGAGCAAGTACTCAAACATCTTCGGTTGCTTCTCTTTTAAGAGTTTAGCTACTGAGATAGTTGCACGCACATCGCTCAGGGCATCATGGGCGCTATCGTGATCAAGCTTGTTCTCACGAGTAAGAAGTTCGAGTCGATTAGTCGGTTTGCCGTCTTTGTCTATTGGCCATGTGATACCTTCGGGTCGAAGTGCCCGAACCATACGCACCACATCAAGTAAGTCCCAGCGTGAGCGACCATCCTGCCATTGCCACTCGTAGGGATCGTAAAAGTTCCGCCACAGCGTTGCACGCATAAATTCGTCATCAAAACGCACATTATTGTAACCAACAATAACTGTGTCTGGTTGGCAGACTTGTTCTGTAAACAGCTTGAGAAACTCGGCCTCGGTATATCCCTCCTCTTTGGTCTTCTGCGGTGTAATACCCGTGACCAATATGGCCTCTGGGTCAGGCACAATCTCATCAGTCAACGCTATCAACCAGTTATCTGGCTCACCAATTGGCTTGAAGTCTGCACCTACCCGTTGGCCCGCAAATTGCATGATTCGCTGCGCACGGGCATTAATGCCCGATGTCTCAAGATCGTAAAAGTAAAATGTCATTACCATCTAGTATGGCGCAGCATTAACTCGCTTGCAACGCAGAACGTCCGAGCCCTCTGTGAAACTCAGCAAACAATTCGTCTGCTCGCTCATGTGAGCAGGCACCCGCATCGGCGACATGCCATAATAAATCATAGACGGTACCCTCAACGGCCATACATTGATCTGGGTCAGAGTTATCAAGTGTAGACAAATCGAATCCCGTAAGCGCTTGTATTTCTTCGTTTGTACTCATTTTTAGTGTTCTCGGTCTTTATATTGACTGTACTCCCACGTTGGGGGGAGTCAATAATTCGTAGATTATTTGACAACGTTTTCATCTTGAAAATGATATGAACTTATACGCCACATGGCTTAATTACATATTTGCAACGATATTGTATTACTTTTGGGAGGCTTGAGTAAGCAGCTCCGGTACTGGATCATCAAACTTGATTGTCATCTCAGCTGCAATAAAGTCATCTTCAGATACACCAAATTTGTCCTCATAGGCTCTAATAACACTGCCAAACCGAGCATCAGCCCAGTCAAATCCTAGTTTCTCTGCTAGACCTTTTACTGCCTCTTCTGTTGGCGCCTCGATCTCGATATACGGATCAACCCACGGCCACTCATCAAGCATAATCTCAGTATCACCAAGGTGCCATAACTCTCTTTTGGATTCTTCTTCCGCCTTTATCTCGAGACCTATTGATAGTAAAAACTTCTTTGCTGCGTCGTAATCCAAAACACGCACCGCTTGCTCAAATGTCTCGCCGAGCTCATTGGACGGTATCTTCTTGAGCATCACCTCAATACCACCGTCCAGCTCCTCTCGAAGTCGCACCCAGGCACTTTCTTTTTTTAGTCGCCGATCAGGATAGTCCATGACCGTGCGACGCACCATTCGCATCGGCACCTTCAACTCAGCACCCAACTCTTTCAGCTTGGCACGAATCTCATCATGATCCACCCGCAAAAACTTAGCTTCGATCTCTCTATACATACAGATAGTATACATGAGCTATACTAGTGTTATGAATTCAGACTGTTCGTTTTGCTTACCAAACGATAACCTATGGGGTAATGTCGTATACGAAGATGACCTCTGGTGGTATATGGAGTGGAGTCAGGGTTCAATAGATAACGCTGGGATGATTATCACCAAGCGGCACATCGAGACCCCATTTGAGATAAATGAGGAGGAGTGGCTCGCGCTTCATAAATTACTCCCTAAATTCAAGTCACTCATAGACGCACACAATCCTGATGGCTACAACCTCGGATGGAATATCCTACCCATCGGTGGCCAAAACGTCATGCACGCCCATCTTCATCTATTGCCAAGATACGCCGACGAGCCATTGGCGGGCAAGGGTATCCGTGCACATATAAAATCTGAATCAAATAAAAGACAATAAAAAATGCCCGTATTTCTACGGGCTGGTGTAGGGTAGCTCAGCGCATTGAGCTCGCTTCACTAAGAGAACCTCTTAGCTACTCCCTACACCGTCCTCTCTGGAACTCCGTACTACAGGTCGGTGTTGTCCGAGAAGTAGTCCTTGACCAAGTCGACACCCTCTGCAACCATGTCCGGGTCGAGACCCAGCGCAGTGAACAGCAAGGGGAAGTTGATCGACTGGCTCAGACCGAGCAGGGCCATCGGGACGAGACCCTTGATCTGATCGATGTCGACCGCCTCCTTGAGCAGCTCAGCCTGCTGCTGCGTGATCTTGGCCCGCTTCGGGGCCACGACCGCCGAGGTGTACTCGGCAAGATCTCGCTCAGCATCCGCGGTCGGATGCATGAGGATCTGGATCTTGCGACGCATCACCTCGTTAATCAGCTCGTTGTACTCGATGCGATCCTGCAACAGGTTCGCCAGCTTGGTGCGCGTCTCGGCGTCCAACGACTCGTACATCGAGCCGCCACTGAACAGTCCGTCGAACACTTCACAACCTCCTGGTTTGCGGAAACCCCAGACTAGGGGATTTACATACTATATCACTTATTGCTCTTAAATGTCAATTCAGTCGTCCTGCTCGGTGAGAGTGAGGATGTCCGGTGAAGTACCAAAGGTGATGGGACTGTCTGGATTGGCGCCCTTACGAGTTAACTCATGGGTAACACCCATC
>JAGQNU010000011.1 GCA_020427905.1 Candidatus Saccharimonadota bacterium
ACCAATTTTGTTATAAAACGCCATGCTACCTCCGGCTTGTTATCCACTTTTGAGATTTGCTCATAGCCTTGTCTGACCGGTGGATACACCCAATCCAACAACAAGGTCGACGTTTACCCTCAAGCAACTCCTCGCAGGTTCGTGCAATACGGCGCTCGCGCGTTTTTTGCTGCTTAGCATCCTCAACCCAACAAATAAACTCGTTGCGAGCCAACGGAGTGATATCTTCCCAAAGTACAAGAACCTCCTTATCCGACAACAGTGCCTTCTTAAGATCAGCAGGCATCTTATGCGCTGTGCCGCCAGAAATTGACTTTGTTTTCATACGCTTTAAGTATGACATGCTTACTATTAATCGGCTAAATATTTGCCCGCAACACTGAGTGCAAATGAGGATAAAATCACAAACACTGTTGCAAACAGTAATTTACTCAGCAACGATTCATCTTTGGGCTCTGTAATAACCACAGTTATACCAAGCACCCCAAACACCACTGACGCTATGATGAAAACTTTAGTCGCGATCTTTTGCATACTCATTACATATCCCTCGATTTACTCAGATTTAAATAGCAAGTACCCGATCATCCAGAGTTCACCAATGGTAGCAAAAAATGGCAGAGCCTCTGTCAGGGCCTTTGCATCGGGTAGCAGCACGGATGTAAACGCCGACAGCACATACCCAACACCCCCCAACACGAGTATCCAGCCAAGCGCCTTTGGCATTTTTGCAGACCACACTGCGAATCCCATAGGGATTAACCACAGACCAAAGAACAGCTTTGAAACCAACCAGATGTTCTCGTGCAGATTATAAAGCAAGCCAACCTGATCAGTCTGCCCCGCCAGCGCTGCGTTGAGTGCGCTGTACCAAGCCGCACTGGAGATCATTATGGCGATAGCATTGACCATGCCAAACACCGCAATCAACCACGCCGAGAACTCATCCTTCTTTTTAAAGAACTTGTAGAACCACACCGCCGCCAAGGCCTGGAACACTACTAACGCAAGCTCGGTGGCAATGCCTATCCGGGCTAATGACTCTTGCTCCACTAAATTCTTTGCTGTGGCCGCGGCGTCACCCATCACATACAAGTTCTGATTAGCATATAAAAAGGACACAGCCCCTGTAATTGCCAGGCCCAGATACGCCAAACCTGCTAGTTTTCCTGCAGAAATCTTCATGTTGATTATCTCCGTTTTACTTTTTACTTTTCGACTTAACTACAAACTCTGCAATAGTCATTGCAAGTATTCCAACACCCAAACCAATGAATAAGCCGGCAACCAGCTGGTTCATTAAGAACCCGACCCCCATACCTATAAGCAAACCTGCTGGCACAAGTGCTCCACTCGGACTATTCTTCATCACACCCCCTCATTATTTAACTAGCCTCATTATAACAGCCTGTCAGGGTTGTTTTATTACACCAGTAAGCCGGCAACAACCAGGCCTTGGGAGGTGACCCATAATATGCCGGAGAGAATAAGTGGTTTATCTCTTTGTGTAATCCCATAGATCAACCAGATACACGAGGTAAGTGAGTAAAGTAACCACGTTACGAGCGAGACACCCTCAGTACCCCCACCCTTCCAAACCTCAACTATTTGTGGAATCGTAGCAATAGGCTCTATGGTGGCAAATATCAACATAAACCACTCAAAATATTTTCGCTTCATACTCTGACTATAGCAGATGGAAGGCCCATAGGACGTATCGGGTATCGTCAGCCCTAACGCAATCGGGTGGACAAGGCCAACGGCTGGGTTGCTACACTATAACAGTGTTGCTTGCCTGTAGTAGCTCGTGGGGTTATCATCTTAATATGCTTCTAAAATCACACCCAGACAAACCCGGTCGGACTATTGTAACTCCGCAAACACAAGCTGAAAGCGTGGCTACAGCCCCTCTCCTAAAGGTACCGAGTGTAGCGCTCTCTAAACAAGATCCCCGTTTTTATGATGGACCACCAGCGCTGACTGTTGAATATGTCAGAAGGGACAGGAGTCTCTGGAAAATTGCTGGTAGCCAGGCGGTGCTCGCTACAGCGATACGCCTCAATCAAGCTGACGGAGAGTCATTCCCTTTCCGCAGCTACCAATATGTTGAGGGTTGGGGCTTGTGGCTTTTCTCTCCCGAAGAATTGCAACAAAAAGCACAGGATGCAGAAGGAATAAGCAGAGACATCATGCGCTATCTAGCACCAAAGCTTGGTCTTGAAGTACCCCAACCCACGACATAGACTGTTGCCTAATGCTATTTTTCTATGTACCTAAAACGCCCAAATAGCGTTCTTCGGCTCCAAAATACAAATCTGCCCGAGTTTGAGCAACCAGCCTATCAATGGATAGATCTAAATCTTCTGCCGTAAATCCGTATCTATCTGTATACGTTGTTGTTTGGCCCGTTTGTCTGTCTACTTTCCCAACCCTGGCATACGTGCCAAAACCCGACATTGCTATATGACCAGTGAACGGATGTACTTTTCTTATTCTTACCCAAGCTTCAGTGCCGTCAAAAGGTACTCCGGTATGGTCACCCTCATCACTAGTTAATTTAAAAATGTGGTCTAACTCAAAAGCATATGCAAACTCAGATTGTTGTGTACGTTCGTGTCTTTCAGTGATCCCAGGATCCAATTCTGTCTGCATGCCTATGACACTTACCATGCTGTCACTATTGAGATGGTCTAGAAATCTTGACGCCATACCAGATTCAATTACTAGTCGAGTGTTTTCTAGAAGAGTTCTTTGTTGATGTGGCTCTAGCGCTACACCATCATCAGGATTGGTGTAAGGCTTCGACCCAAAACCCGCAGTTTCACTTGGGTCGGGTTGATTATTGTGTGACATAGTAGATCCTCCTTTGTTGTATCTCAATGCTTCCAACTATTTTAACCTCTCATGCAATTTCGGATGATTTGTGTTCTAAACATATAATACAATAAAGGTAGATATAGTAAAATTAAACTCTTCAACTTGGTTCAAAGTCTAGTACGACAGCCACGCAAAAACCCCACCTGTGTGGGGCTTCTGCGTGGCTCCGGCGACTGGATTCGAACCAGTGACCCATTGGTTAACAGCCAATTGCTCTACCACTGAGCTACGCCGGAATAAAAATGGAAGGTACCTATCCACCGGTAGGAGATACGCATGCTATTCTACATGTTTTCCCCGCCTCTGTAAATGGCTTACTTCTCGAGTTCTTTAATCCGTGATTTAAACGCTACCGCAGCGCCATCAAATCCCAGTACCGCCAATGCGGCGACGAGCATGTATAAACCGTCGATGTCCTTTTGTACCACCTTTTGACTCTTCTCAACTTCTGCAAACTTTGACTCGATGAGATCCATCAGCCACTTCTCGTTACCGGCGGTTATCTTCACCTGCGGCGCAGCCTTATCGCCATCTGTTGGCTTCAAAACTTCAAGTGAGCGAGCGCTTCTGTCTCGTTTACTGAGGTGTCCACGGGCTATTAGGTTGTTAACATGGGCCGCAACAGTTGCCACCGAGGTATAGTTGCAGCCACGCATAATCTCGCGGTAACTCGGCCCATAGCCATGCTCAGCAATAAACGTCTCGATAAACGTGAGAAGCTCCTGCTGCTTTTTGGTTGGTCGTACACTCATTTTTTATCCTTGTGGGCGAATACCCAATACTTATATAGTACGAAATTTACGACCGTGAAGAATCCCGCGCTAATGAACTGGCCGATATACGGCGTTACGCCAACTGATTTTAAACCAGCAACTATTAGGTAGTCGACGAGCAACATGCCAGCAGTTGCCAAGCCATAACGTAGCACTGATGTTCGGCGTTTACGAGCATGTCTTGTATGCGAGAACACCCATTTGTCTTGCAGTAGATAATTCACTGTTAGACCAACCGCGTTTGCAAGCATTTTTGCTGGCAAGAAGGCAAGACTAAGCAAGCCATCAAACACTGCAAAGGCTGTGTAGCCGCTCCAGAAGAATGCACCACCAGATACAAGATAGGCACCGATCTGCTGCCAGATACTCTTATGCTTTGCCATGCACCCAGTATACATCCTCGACGCACCCACCAAGCAATCACATCTGTTATTTGAGCCAAACTCCGAGTTAACTCGGAGTTAACTCCGATTTCTAGCAGGTTTATATGTACGCTGCACAACCATGTATCCAGCAAGCCCCCACCACACATACGCAAGCGTGTCGTCCGCCCAGACATGGAGCAGTAAATTCGCTATACCGAGTCCAATCAGTGAAGCAAACAGTGCCAATCCAAGCGCGTCAGCTCTCATCTCAAACAGTTGTTTTGCAACAAGCAATATAATCACAACAAACAGTAGCGTACCAACAATACCCACCTCCTGCCCCACCTGCAGATAATAATTCTCACTCAGATTTATACCGTCTGGGTCATAGAACGAGGCTGGCCCGGCACAACCAGGCCCACAACCAAGCAGTGGGCGTTCAGCAATGTCACCCAGTGCGTTCTTGGCCGAATCTACATGTGCGCTATTAGATGTCACCGCGGGACCGATGTCTGGGTTATCATGCAGAATGACGTTCTGCACAAACGATGTGCCTCGCAGCTGAAATGCCAGTGCGCCTGCAACGAGTACACCAACTACCCCAATACTAATAAGACGCTTCTGCCACATCAACGGCACGCTCAGTAGAATATACACACCACATGCGACAACAAACCCAAGCCACGCAGAACGTGAGTGTGACCCATAGAGTAATACCAAACCGCCAAGACTTACTAGTGAAAGAACCACTGCCTTCAATCTGTCTTTTGCAAAGTAACGACGAACCAGGTCAAGTGCTACGACAAGTGGCAGAATCAGATATGCGCCAAGCGGATTTGGCCCACGCAGTGTACTCATATAGCGCAGTTGGTCAAGCTGTTGATCAATGGTGTGAAACGGCGCAATCGTGGTGTTCTTATCATAACCAAACCAGGTGAGATAGTCGTACGGCAACACAAACATTTGCAGTAACCCAACTACCACGACGCCAACAAATGGCACAAGGAGTGCCGCGAGCACCACCCTCCGTGGTGGCTTCAGGTAATAAAACAGAATCTGCGAGACCGCAAAGAAGCTGACAATTCTGAGATTAATACTGAGCCCCACAACCAGTGGCTCGGTTTGATTGCCGACGATAAGCAGACTCACAATGTGCAGAGCTCCATAGACGATAATCAACTTGTTGTACCACCTCGACCACAGTGCCTGGCGCATTCTTGTATCCGTAAAAGTCGGCACCAACGATACCAGAACAAGGATGGCCAACAGCACCTCCTTCCAGGACTTCCAGGCCTCAACTGGTCCAATCGTAGTACCACCCCAGGTTGAAATAAAGGCATGAAACGGTAACAGCAGCATAATCAGTCCCCAGCCAACAGCCATGGTCTGTATTGGGAGCGTCGCCTGTTTGAATTGTTTTAATAACGTCCGCACTACAGTAATGATACAATATTTAGTAATGTTAGCGAGGACACCCCGTGCCAACTAAAACTGTTCGTCTGTTTACCATCGCCCTAGTGCTCAGTGATATTTTTGCTATTTTGGCTGCCTTCACGATCGCCTACATTCTGCGAGTGCAACTTGATGCCCGTCCGCTGATAACCAGCGTTAGTGCCACTGACTATATTCAGATATTTGTAGTACTGACACCATTCTGGCTGCTCACCTTTGCATCGTTGGATTTATACAACCCCAAGGTCTACCAGAAACGCCTAACTGAAGTTGGCAAGCTGCTGGTTGGTGCCTTCCTCGGCATACTACTCGTGATTGGCTTTGCCTTTGTATTTGACATGCGCGTCTTCCCAGCCCGACTCGTTGCCGTCTACGCCGCATTCTTAGTGTTTGTTCTGCTCGTACTTGGGCGTGAGGTCTTACGTCAACTACGTACCGCAGCGTTTCAATACGGTCGCGGCATTCAGCGCGTACTGGTAATTGGCAGTGGTTCTGTGGCTGAAGATATCGTGAAGAACCTGAAGGACACTGCCAACTCCGGCTATAACATCGTCGCCATCTGCGGCACCGGTGCTGCCTACGGCAAAGCCAAAAAGTTTACTAATCTCGATAACGCCCTTGGTGCACTGAAGACAATGGACATCGATACCATCATTCAAACCGAGTTATTTACTGACACCGCAAAAAATCGCCAAGTCTATGAGAGCGCTGTAACTAATCATGTCGGCTACAGCTTCATCCCCGGAGAGGTTGAGCTCTACTCTGGCAGCAACGTCGTCGATGTCCTCAACGGCTATCCAATCATCTCCGTCTCACAGACACCACTCTTTGGCTGGGGTGAGGTGGTCAAACGCGGCTTTGATGTCCTCGTCAGTCTGACGCTCCTTGTTGTGCTCAGCCCACTGTTGCTACTACTCGTGACCGCTCAGAAGATTGTGAATCCTGGCAAAGTATTGTTCAAACACGAGCGCGTGACACTGCGCGGTAAAAAATTCAATGTCTATAAGTTTAGATCTATGCGTCGCAAAAAAGGTTTTGAAGATGCCCTCGCCAGCGATGAGTTTAGAGCCATGGGCCGTGAAGATTTGGCGACTGAATATGAGAAGAACTTTAAGGTTGAGAACGATCCGCGCGTCACGCCATTTGGCAACTTCCTGCGCAAAACATCACTCGACGAGCTGCCGCAACTCTTTAACATCTTGAAGGGTGACCTCAGTCTCGTTGGCCCACGCCCCATGCTTGCCACTGAGATCGATGCCAAGTACTCAAAGACTAGTGGCGCCTCACTCCTCTCCGTCCGGAGCGGCCTCACAGGCCTATGGCAAGTCTCGGGTCGTAGTGACATCACTGATGAGCAGCGTATTCAACTTGAGCTCTACTACGTACAAAACTGGAGCTTCTGGCTCGATATCAAAATTCTGATAAAAACAGTTGGTGTAGTCCTCAAACGACGTGGAGCACAGTAGGTGGCTAAACATTCATCGCCCAAAGTTGCGATCGTGCATGATTGGCTCACCAACATGGGTGGCGCAGAACCGCTGGTTCTAGAGCTGCACAAACTCTACCCTGATGCGCCAATCTACACCTCAACCTTTGATAGAAAGAACATGCCCGCCTTTGCCGATTTAGACATCCGCACGACCTATCTCGATCGCTGGCTGCCGGGCTTTATCCGTCACAAACATATCCTCTGGCCAGTCCTTCGTGCCCATGCATTCAGAAGACTCAATATGAGTGAGTACGATCTCATCATCAGCAGCTCCACTGCTGAGTCGAAGGCGGTGAAGAAGCGTCCGGGTGCAACCCACATCTGCTACTGCAACACGCCAACACGCTACTATTGGAGCCACTACGAGGAGTTTAAAAACAGCTTCCATTTTGGCCCACTGAACATAATCATCAAGCCAGTCATCCGCCCGTTTGTCTGGTGGATGAGAAGGCTTGATTTGAAGGCGGTTGCAGATGTTGACCACTTTATGGCTAACAGCTCTGAGGTACAAAAGCGCATCAAACTCTACTACAACCGTGACAGCGCCGTCGTCTGGCCCGCCGTTGACGTCGAAAGATTTATGAAGAAGTCAGACGCTAAACGCAGTGGCTTCGTTATATGGGGCCGCCACGTCCCGTACAAGCGCTTTGATCTTGCTGTCCAAGCCTGTAATAAACTGAAAGTTCCCCTGACTGTTGTCGGCGCTGGGCCAGAAACCGCGCATTTAAAAAACCTCGCTGGCCCAACTATCACCTTTACCAGCAGGGTCTCAGATGAAGAACTTGTCAGCTTGGCGCACAGTGCAGAGGGATTCTTGTTCCCAGGTGAAGAAGACTTCGGTATCGCCCCAGTAGAAGCCATCGCCGCCGGCACGCCGGTAATCGCCTTTAACTCAGGTGGTGCCCGCGACTATGTGATTGAAGGTAAAACCGGCACCTTCTTTAATAAACAGACCGTTGGCAGTCTCGTAAATACAATGAAGAAGTTCAAGCACAAAAACTACGACGTAGCTGAGATGCAGACCTTCGCCAAGCAATTCTCCCCCACCCGCTTCCGCCGCGAAGTCAAAGCCTTCATCAAAACCCACACCAACTAGTTTGGTAGTTGATAGTGTATTGTCCGTAGCTGGTAGCCCATGGGCCCCGCCGTTCAGCTAAAACCCGAGTAGCTGAGTGTAGTTTTTGTCGAGTTAAGAAAAGACTTGTCCGAACAAGTAGTTGAATAGTCGTGAGGAATGCTTGTCATTGTCTTTTCGCGACAAAAACAAGTGAAGCTAGATCGAGTTTTTGGTGTTATGGCGGAAGTTTTGTTACTTTTGCGTCAAAAGTAAGTAGATACCTAAATAGAAACAAGTTTTTTGCTTCAAAAAGCGGAACTATTTTCTGAAGAAGAAGTACGGCGTATCAGACACCAACTCACCCTGCCGTGCCCGCACCTCCCACTCACCATGGTTCAGCGCCGCACTTGAGAAGTGCCACCCAGCTTTACCATCGCCACCAACATCGGTGTATGGCAGGTAGCGTTCGTAATGAGCTGATGCGTTCCTAAGCCACACAGTACACCACGTACTCACACCAACCTCACAGCCACTACTGATCGTATCAGACCCTGCGTACAACCCGCCACCACGTACCGTACCAGATTGTGCTAATACGGGTGTGTCCTCATCTGAATTGAGCGCACCAGCAATCGTAACTGCTTTTGAGACATTAAGCAGCCCATGTCCATATGAGGTTGTATAGAACAAGCCGCCAAGCTGCTGAGTACTTGCCATGAGGAGCGCCCGAACATCATCAACCGATGAACTTGGACGGACTGACTTAATGAGAGCTGCAGTCGATGCGGTAATTGGTGAGGCATACGATGTTCCATAGAGCTGTGTAGCATAGGCACTCGTGCCGTTGCCGTTGACCCAGGTGGGTGACACAATCGACCCAGAGCCTGGAGCAACGATATCAAGCCGTTCGCCGTAGCTACTAAAGCTTGCCCGTGCATTACTGCTCGTAGTCGCACCAACAGCGATCACTTTATCGTTATTAGCCGGGAAGGTAATATAGCCAGTCACCTGGCCCGTGCATGGTCCGTCTGAACCTGGGTTGCCGCAATTACCTGCAGCCGCCACGACCACTACGTTGTTATCGTAAGCATACTCCACCGCTGCCTCAACAGTTGGATCATTGCCCGATGTGCCAAGACTCATGTTGATAACGTCTGCACCATTATCAACTGCGTAGTAAATTGCTTCTGCCACGTCGTCGCTGTACCCAGAACCACTGTCGTCAATAACCTGTAGTGGCATAACCGATACGTCTCGGCTAATCGCGGTCGTACCAATACCATTATCCCCAACCGCACCAACCAGGCCAGACGTCTCGGTGCCATGCGAGGTACCCTCACCGTTTGGATCATCAACACCCGCTTGCGGGTTATTATCTCCAGGGTCATTCACGTAGGTGTATGGTACAAAATCCCAGCCAAGGTAGTCGTCGATGTAACCATTGCCGTCATCGTCAACCCCATTTGTATCTTTGCCACCACCCTGCTCACCACTGTTATAGTGCCAGTGCGCCGCAAGGTCTTGGTGGGCCAACGCAAAGCCGGTATCAATCACAGCAACCGTCACGGAGCTACTACCCGTTGTGGTGTTCCAGGCACTCGGTGCATTGACTGCGTCAAAGTACCAGGCGGACCCATAGTATGGATCATTT
>JAGQNU010000012.1 GCA_020427905.1 Candidatus Saccharimonadota bacterium
GTTAACTCGGAGTTAACTCGGAGTTCAATATTCACAACATAGTATACATCGAACTAATGCCAGTGTTAATTGTATGCCGCTTATGCTACTATTTAGCCATGGCAACAAAGAAGAAACCAAGTAAAAAAGTTATTCGCAAGAAGGTCACAAAACTAATGGAGAGTGATATCTTCCATAGTGTCGCTATAGTATCCGTGCTATTAAACATTCTGTTTCTGGTAAGTATCTTCGTTCTAACGAGCACCGACACATTTGATCGTAAGTTCTACAACTCTGCCAAGTCGCGCTATTGTGCAAATGTTCAGGGTATTGAAGATCGTGCTGAGGAGCTTGGCAGCGAGGCAGCCGCAGTACGTGAGTGGCAAATTACTTGCGTGAGTAAAGAGTATAAGCCGTTTTACAACGAGTCAGTTGAAAAGTTTAACGCTCAGTATCAAGAGTAGTGCTACTTTTTATCTTTAAGTGATCTAAACTGCTCTTGGAGCTCGTCAAGTTCAGCGTCTGTGAGATCTTCAACATCGACAAACTCAGATCGCGCACCTCGACTGGTATTGATAAGTTCGTCAAGCTTTAGCTGCATTGCACGACCGTCCCGGTTCTGAGTATTTTGGATAATGAACACCATTAAAAACGTTACAATAGTTGTGCCTGTGTTGATGATAAGTTGCCAGGTGTCTGAGAAGTTAAAGATTGGCCCCGTGAGTGCCCATACAATAATCACAATCAACGCAATATTGAACGCCCAAGCGTTGCCAAGCTTGTTTGATAACTTAACGGCTATCTTGTGGAACGAATCTTGCTTTACCTTTTCAGTTTTAGGGGTAGCCTGAGTCGGCTCTATGCCGTGACGAACAACGAGTATTTTGAATCTATTGAGTTTCCCAGCCATATATATAGTATCTCACACTTTTGTGTAACAGTGGTACTTTTGCTATAATTGATTGCGAAGTATAACAACAAAAAATGAAACAAATAGTTCACACCACACGCACTCACATACGGCGACTCACCTACCTCTTTACTATAGTTCTATTTTGGAGCGCAAGCTGGGTCCCTGTGCAAGCACTGAGTACCAACGCCAATTTCACACTCTCGCCACAGTCAGATACATACACGACTGGGCAGGAGTTTACCGTTAGCGTCGTAGTTAGCCTCAATAACTACTACAACGCTGTGTGGTCAGATGTGTATTTTGACAACAACCGATTCCAATACCTCGGCACCACACCAGGGAGCGCCTTTAACGGGGATGGTAGCGCAACTGTAAAATCAAACGGATTTGGCTCATACGTCTCCATCTCCGATACGCGTACGACTGGTGGATCACTATACGGCTCATATGTACTTGCAACCATGCGATTTAAAGCAACCTCCACAGGGGGAACATACCTAAACTTTGGTTCACGACGTGTTGTGTTATACCCAACTACCGAATACACAACATCAGCTACTAATAGTACGTACTCTGTCCAGAGTCCACCAGCGCCCACTCCGACGCCAACACCGACGCCAGCGCCCACTCCGACGCCAACACCGACGCCAGCGCCCACTCCGACGCCAACACCACGCAAGCCAGCCCCCACCGCTACCGCACCGCCCACTTCCCCACCGAGCAGTAGCGGCTTGCAGATTACTGATTTTGCTATCAGCGGCCTCAGCTATACATCGGCAAAGTTAACATGGAAGACTAATAAGCCCGCCACCACAAAGGCAAACTTCAGCACCACTAAATCTGACTTGTATATCGAGCGGGGCAATGAGGACCTTGTGACTGACCACGCGCTTGAGCTTGATAGTGACACTCTTGAAGCTGGGCAACGCTACTTTGTACGTATCACCAGCAATGATGGATCAGGCCCTGTCACTATCGATGGTGAGTTTGATACAAAATACATTCCGGTCACCGTCAAGGTAACGGGGAAAGCTGATGAACCAGTGAGTGAAGCGACTGTCACTATAGATGACGCGATTGGTATTACTGATGAGGATGGTGAGGCAACATTTGATCTGACAAATGGCGAGGTACTTATCTACGCTAGTAAGGGCGACCAGGAGGCAGACATCAGCGCGGATATCGAGATTCCCGAGTCGGACGACGCCCCCATCCAAAAAGTTACTTTATCGCTACTCTCCGGCGCAACGAGCACAAAAGAGGCTGCACCGACCGAGGGTTCATCAGGAGCGTGGCGCCTAATTCTCGCCTTTGTGATCCTGATATTGAGCGGAGGAGCTATTGCCTTTGTCTTTTTGCGCCGACGTATTGCAACAGGATCTACGAGCGACCCACTCGAGGCCGAGAGTTACGCACCAAAAACCGCCCCACCAACACTACCTGCACAGCAACCCGTCGTTCACCAGAAGCACGACACATCTGATCCAAAACTTGTCACTCCGCCTGAACAACACCTATCTCATCATGCCAGTATTGCTGAGATGGTTGCCAACCAGACCGTCAACCAGACCAGTAGCTCACCCCAACTACCCCAATCGCCAACAGGCCAACAAGTTCCACACCACACCTCGCTCAAAGACATGGTGAAGGTACCTGAGCAACAGGAAGATACAACTGCAGATATTGACATACCAGCCAATGATCTCCCGATATCCCCCGAGCATCATGCATCGTCACGTGGTAATACAACGGATGGTTTGGATGACGATGCAGACCAGCTGACAATCCACCACTGATCGCAGATAAACAGGAGTAGATCTGTACCTGTGTGGTAAAATTAGGTATATGCTAATGCTTTAAAAAAGCATATATGGAAATGATGTGAATAGCTTAACTACACCACTCATTCTGGTCATCGTTGCACTTGTCGTCGGCACGATCAGCTTTGTTATTGGCCTAATAGTCTCGAGGCAAAGCTCTTCTGCCCAAACAGAGTCTGCTGAGAGTATTAAAGACGCCACGACTCGATTTTTAATAACGCTCAGTAGCGACGCGGTTGTCATAACTGATCATAAATACAACATAGTTAACTACAACTCAATATTCAGATCGCTCATTGGCACCAGCATCATACTCGACGAGCAACCACTCTCGGATCTGCTACGTATAGTCACCGAAGAAGGTAAAGACCTGGGTGTGAGTGATATTGCACAATTTAAACAGGGAGACTCCAGCCAACGACGTAGTGTCTTTATGCTTGCTACTAACCAGCAGAAAATTGAGATCGATGTGTCAGTGTATCGATTCCAGCATGCGGGTGCCACGCACCTTGTCTGGAAGCTGGTGAATATGAGTACTCAGCAAAACCTAGCCAAAGAGCAGAGTGATTTTATATCTGTCATATCACATGAGCTCCGCACACCGGTTGCTGTGATGGAGGCCAGCACTTCAAGTCTGCTAAACAGTGCCAACGAGGCCTTATCCGCCAACCAAAGAAAGTTGGTAAGTGCAACAAGAGAGAATGCGCTGCTGCTCTCAAAATTGCTTGCCGATCTCTCTGTATACAGTACGGTCAATAGTGGCTCTGTGAAGACAGAGATGTCATCGGTCTCCCCGCGCATGATACTGGATCAGATGCAGAAGGTGTTTACCTCTCAGGCAGAGGCAAAAAACATCGTACTTGTTGCTGACCACGACCAGAACGTGCGGAGTGTCATCAGCAGCGAGGCACACATCCTCTCTATCATGCAGAATTACATAAAAAACGCCATCCAATTTAGTTCACCTGGTGGCGTCGTAATCATTGCCACCAAAGCCACGGCTGATGGCGTTGTGTTTATGGTACGTGACAGCGGAAAAGGTATTTCATCCGAGCAACAACAGCAGCTATTTAAAACAACGTTTCATGCCCATGACGACACCGCACACCAAACACTGCAGGGGGTTGGCGTAGGCCTCTACATCAGCGCTCAACTCTCCCAAGCCATTGGCGCCACAGTATGGGCGGAGAGCGAAGTTGACAAAGGCACATCACTCTACCTGAAGGTACCCGTCACACATGAGACTACAGAGTCACAGAAGACAGTTCGCTCTCTAGAGATGAATAAATTTGCGCAAGATATCTAGTACACTGTTCGCTTCACCGCATCTTTGGTGTGTATTGGTGTCAGAAAACTCGTTAATGCCAGGATCGTCAGAAGGAGCGCGGTAGAGAATATATATGGCAGAGACTCCCCGATCTCGGCTTGCAGAACATACTCTATATAAATGGCCCAACCAACCGACAGAACCGACAGTGCCAGCAGTAGCAACCTGAGGAGTGCGATGAACTGCCCCGTGCTCTCTTTTGCCTGAATCAGCATGTGCAAAGCCAAAGCTACAACTGGAAGTATCAGTGCAACTGCCTGCACGGTTTGCGAGGCAAGTTGAAGCACAATGCCCGCGCCAATTGACGCCATCACTACGCCCATAAACACCCACTTATTTTTCAGCTCTACATACGCGACATAGATCAAACAGAGTAACGAGAGGGCAGTCAATATAACCTGCGTCGTCAACTCTGGGAGTCTTATGAATCGACTAGCAATATCTGCAACATTAATTAGGGCAATGAGCATAAAGAACATGCTAAAGAATAAGCTCACCTTCAACTTGCTGCTCACGTACAATCGAGCACTCTGTGCGCTCAACACGAGAGAAGAAGCCACCACTAGTAGCTGTATCCCCTCTATGAGGCGCATGCGCTAGACGTACTCCTCAGCCGTCGACCCTCCGAGTAAGATGTCAGTCTTCCAAATTACCATCCCGGTGAGCCCAAGGGTTGCAGCTAGCGCTGCATAGACTGCGTAGATAAGGAGCGCTTTATTCTGCGTTGAGCCCGCAGTCTTCTGTTGTTCAAGAGCCTGCTGTGCTGTGTCCCTCACTACTTGCACCACCTGATTTGGAACCGCCAAGTCATCAGCGGTTAACGTTGTAGTAGTTGTATTGCTTGCGGGTAGATTCCTGAACTCAGTTGCTCCGTATGTCTTCTCGATAACGGTTGTCGTGCTCTCCGGGTCTTGCGTCACCGGTGCATCGGCTGGCACATAATACGTCGCGGACGAATTGTAATTGCCCAGCAATGCTGACCCTGTATTGCTCGTAGTCGCGATTGCGGTTGAGAGCCCACCAAGTACGACAGGATAGTTTCCGGGATCAACAGTGTCAGAGGCAATATCATACATATGCACTGTATTGTGCAGGAGCGTTGGCATGAATACCTGAGTACCATCAGGACTTAACACTGGATTATATGGAATCTCGGTGCTCGTTACTGGTTTAGACGTCAAAGTCCCGGATGTGAGATCTAGCGTACTGATATAAAACGTTGGGAGCGAGTCAATAAACACTGCCTGATTATTTGCGATACCAGTGGTCACCTTCTCAATAAGCTCCTCGAGATTGAGTGTCACCATGTATGCTTTTGCACCGGTATTGCCGACTACAAAGTTAAACAGTGGTACGGTTGGCATTGGTGTTTTTGATATGATCTCGTCAGTATCCAGGTCGATCAACATCACACCCGGACTGAGATACGGAAATCCACCCTCTTCCTCCGCCAGCCTTACGTCGATATAGCTCACGTACAATATATTATTAGCCACACTAGTTTGCATACCAATCGGCACCGTTGTTGTCTCTGGGTCAGACTGGATATCGAGTGAGGTTACCTCGTTTGTCTCTGTGTTAACAGAGTTTACAATATTTGGGCTAAATGCTGGGGTGAAGAACTGTGATCCATCATTACTATATACACCAGCTTTGGCTAAAACGTTTACTGCCGCAGAAGTAACTGAGGTGCCGAGCACAAAGCCTCCATCATCACTACTAAAAGACTCCACGTCTACGGTAGGATCGACCAGGTCACCTGAGATACTATTATCACCTAGGTCAAGCGGCACAAATTGTAGTGGTGATGGCTGCGGGCCAACGAGTGGATCTTGCGCCATGACAAGATTGAGTTCATTCTCAATACTGAGCGCCTCAACAAAACCCTCTGTCCCGTCACGATTCAGGCTGATACCCAGTGGAACAAGGCCAACGGGCATATCTATCTGTGCAATCTTCTGTTTTGTCTGCGTGCTATATACATCTACGGTACCTAACTGGGTATCCAACAGATCTTGTAGCACATCAGCGTCTCCAGGCTCTGGCTGTGCACCCCCTATATAGGATGTTAGTAGGTCAATGTGATCAGCTAAAAACGTTGAGAAGTCGATGTTTGAGACATAATATCTCTGGCCATTTGGATTGATCGCTGCACTCAAGTTGAGCCTCAAACTGCTCAATCCTATTGTCGGTAGTGTTACCGGTTGCTGCTCTAACCCGCTCTGACCATCGATGACCGAGAGTTGGTTCTTGGCTATGTCAGATCCAAATACAAACAGGTTTGGTAAAACAAGTTGTGAGCGTTTGTTATTGTAGAGTACGGAGATATTGTTAGTCTTGTTCTTCTGCAAAGATACAACCTTCTGCCAATTGCCGTTTTGATCGACTGTCACATTGATTGGACTTCCCGAGTTCACTGAAAGCTGAATTGTAGCGCCTTTTGGTCCCGTCCCGGTTATCGTTGGTGTGCTTGTTGTAAGCGTAGAATCGGCCAATGGCCCCGTAATCTTTACTGGATCGCCAACCGAGAACGTCACCTCGCTCTCGAGGGCAATCGTCCCTGCATCAAGCGGTTCTGAAATTGCTCCAGATGCAACACCATTTGCCGTAATTGCTGTTGCGGTTGTTGAACTTGCCGCGTTTGCATTTGCAACAGTAAGTGAGCTGAACAGCTGTGACACGTCGTAGATATCACCCACCCCAGGTGCTCGTGCATACGATGCGTAGAGCGAACCGTCATAGTACATGAGGCCAGACAAGCCAGTGTAGTTACTTCCCGGCGGGCTAACAACTCCTATGAGTTGATTTGTGGTGAGGTCAACTATTGCAACGGTGTCGTCTTGAAGCGGGATATACGCCCGGGTCTCGGAGTCATTTGTAACAATCTGTTTTGTCTGCTCCATGACAGATGAGGGGAGTTCGATGGTGGCGGTCTGTAGTTTAGTGACTCTATCAAAAACCCGAAGGGTTGTATCGTAACTGCTCGTAGCATACACAGTATCGTTGCCACTAGCATATAGCGTGCTGCCCTCCAGGCTGGTGCCCAGATCTATTGCGGTATCAGCAAGATTGCCACTGGCAACATCATAAAGTCCAATGTAATACGATCCATCTTGAATTGCTTTTGAAATGTAGATGGTAGAGCCGTCAGCACTTGCAACCATATCACGCGCTGAGGCACCAAGTGTTAGTTGGGATGATGTTCCATCCGCTGTTGATACTATGTCAAGTTGATCACTATTGTAGGCTACCGTGAACAGCTTGGACCCATCAGCAGATTGCGCCATCTGAGTCGCGCTTGCAGTGGTTGCAACAGGAAAGCCCGAGTCGGATATAAGTGTCTGAGTTGCAGTATCAATTGCGACTATCTTACCAGCATCACCATCTGCGTAGAGCAAGTACACCCTGGCACCATCTGTAGAGACAAGACCACGCACAAAGGATTCACCCGTGTCCTGCGGTGTCTCCTCATCAGTTAAAAACTGGCTGGACAGGGTTATTGTTTTGGTGGTCTTCTGCTGCAACACATCAAATATGGTTACACTGCGAGACCGTACAATGTAGGCGTACCGACTATTAGTCTTCAATACATTGACTGGACGAAACACCTCCTGGCCAAATGACTGATTTCCAAAAGCGTTATAAAGAGTCGTTGCGACACCAATAGTTGATGCTGTGGTCATACCATTGGTACTAAGGTCAAGTACTGAATAACTTGGCACAACGATTGATTGCGAGCTAACCACGCTGAACGGCCCTCCGAGCGTGGTGTTAGCACCAAGCGTATGCTCGCCGTTGGATACACCGCTAACCGTTTTGCTCCATTTGCCAGTGCTGTTTGTAGTCGCTGTTCCCTTGCCGACACCATCGACCGTCACGCTAATTGTAGTTCCAGGAGGAGCGGTGCCTGAGGCCGTAAAGCTTGAGTCGTTATCAACTGATTTATGTAACGGCTGAAAGATTCTTACCTTTGGCTCACCAGTTGAAAGCGAGAAGTAAGGGTCAAAGTCAACATCTGCCCGAACACGCTGGGTCAACACAAACGCAAATAATGCACCCAATCCTGCTATCACAATTAGTAGCGATGTTACGATAACTCGTCGACGATGCAAAATAACGGTTTTTTGTACTTTCTTGCGTGATTTACGCATAACTATAAGCGTCTTCCTCTTTAATTGTACCTCCGAGGCGGGTGATATTCAAACTATCGCACATAATTATTAATAAACGTCAGTTTTACGTTGCTACCGACGCCTTTGCTGTTTGTAATCAGTAACTCACCGCCAAGAATATGGGATATCTGGTCAGCAAGGTAGAGGCCAATTCCAATAGAATCACCCGTCGTAGTGAGTGGTCGCTCAGCAGTGTGCGCAAACGGCTCTCCTGGTCCCTGATCTGCTACTGTGATAGATGATTTGAGTACATTGTGCTCACTGAGGATCTTGATTACTGAGTGCTCTGGGGCGTGAGCAATCGCGTTCTCAAATACCTCTGTAAAGGCTTGTTTGAGGAGCGATCTATCCTGGACAATGCTTGTTTGAATCTTGGCAGCTTCAACACGGTGGAAGTGCTCAACCTGGAGGCCCCGATCATTCAGTTGTTGTTGATGC
>JAGQNU010000001.1 GCA_020427905.1 Candidatus Saccharimonadota bacterium
TACACTAACATAAGGATACGTAATGAAGAACGTCATATTATACGGCGGTGCATTTAACCCACCGACCAATGCACACAAAGCAATCCTTGAAGCTTGCATAACGTATGCAACAGAAGTAGACGGAGAGGTGTGGGTTATGCCGAGTGGTAATCGGTTTGATAAAGCGATTCCAACGCCAATCGATAAACGCCTCAGCCTCATTGAGGCGTTTATTCAGAGCGTCAATAGTGGCTCAACTCGTGTAAAAATTGAGGATTTTGAGCTACGCTCATCACGGCGCACGCAGACGTTTGAGACCTACACTGTCTTGCAGCGAATGTACCCTGAGATACGACAAACATGGGTATTTGGCAGCGACTCAATACTTACCATGAAGCGCTGGGAGAACGGTGAGCGGCTCTTTGATGAGCTTAAGATGATTGTTATCGAGCGAGCAGGCAGCGTTGTTGTAGACATGCCACCAAACGCTCAAGTTATACCCGTGGATACACAGGAGGTAAGCTCAACAATGGTTCGTGAGCATATTTCAGAAGCACTTGATTTTAGTCACCTAGTGCCCCCAGAGGTACATCAATTACTGACCTAGTTCTGCTTAAGAACAGTGAGTTGTTCTCGATATGTGTCTTCAGCACGTGATACTTGGCTTGAACTGACTGCAGAAACAACTGACAGTATGCTGATGAGCACTAGTAACGTGAGCCCGATACGACTCAACTCATCAGACGCATCGCGTCTTAAGCCTATTAGCCCCGCGACCAGACTGATTATCCAGATGACGCCATACGTCACAAAAGAGGTAACGAGAATCGGGCGCAAGTAGGCAAGGCCGGCGGTTATATCGACACCATCAGGATTGTTTGATTTGAGATACCACGTAACCAGCCCGCCAAACACAAGTGACGCTGGTAAAACGAGGCCAGCTGCAATTATAGAAATCTTGCCAAATTTATTTACAATCATACGCTATAACTCCTTTGCAACTACTATAGCATCCAACAGATGATGCTATACTATATGAGCGGTTTACGGGGCTATAGCTCAGTTGGCTAGAGCGCTTCGCTGGCAGCGAAGAGGTCCGCGGTTCGAGTCCGCGTAGCTCCACCATTTGTAATTATGAAGAAGTTGTTTAAATCAATCATCGTATGGGTGCTTTGGCGGCAAGTCGATCGCTTGCGTGCCAAGTACAAGCCAACAGTCATTGCGGTTGCAGGTAGTATCGGTAAAACTGGTACTAAACGTGCAATTGCTACGGTACTTACTGAGGGTAAAAAAGTGCAGTGGCAGGATGGCAACTATAACGACATTGTCAGTGTGCCTCTGATCTTTTTTGGCCAGAAAATGCCTTCACTCCTCAATCCTGTGGGGTGGATTAAAGTTTTAATAAGCAACGAGAGACAGATTCACAGCGGGTACCCTTATGAGGTTGTTGTGCTTGAGGTGGGCACTGACTACGAGGGTAATATGGACTTATTTACTCCTCGACTCAAGGTTGATTACGGGGTATTGACGGCAATCGCAGCGGAACACCTCGTGAACTTTAGCGATATGGAGGCGGTTGCAACCGAGGAACTTAAAATTACTGAGATTGCAAACAAGGTTCTGGTGAACATTGAAGAGGTTGATGCTCGGTATATGAAACGTATCAATAGCCCGCTTACTTACGGGACTGATGCGAAAGATTGCCATATCTCAGCCGGCAAGCTCAGCAAAGACTTTAAGCGGCCGGTTGTCTTCACGACAAAAGATCCTTCAATCCGAGCAAGCGTTAAGACGCGTATGATTGGTCAGCAGAATCTTCCAGGTATGGCTGCAGCGGTACTTTTAGGATCACAGCTAAGACTCTCGCAAAAGCAAATCCAAAAAGGGCTTGAGTTAATACAGCCGTTCGCAGGCCGTATGCAACTACTGCTTGGGAGAAAACAATCCCTATTGATCGACGATACATACAACGCTAGCCCGGAGGCTGTGAAGGCTGCACTTGATACTCTTTACGAGATTTCAGCACCACAGAAGATAGCAGTGTTAGGTCAAATGAATGAACTCGGCAAGTTCTCCAAAGAGCTTCATATAGAGGTCGGTACGTATTGCAAGGCAGGTGAGCTCGATCTGGTAGTAACAATCGGGGCTGACGCCAATGCATATTTAGCAGAAGCTGCAGAGAAGGCTGGCTGCAAGGTTGTGCGCTGCCCATCACCGTACCATGCAGCTGATATCATCAAGCCGCTCCTCACAAAAGGGACAGTTGTACTTATCAAGGGTTCACAAAATGGTGTGTTCGCTGAGGAAACTACCAAGCTATTGCTCCAACGTCCATCTGATGCAAAGCGCCTTGTTCGTCAAGACAAAAAGTGGATAAGTGTTAAAGCAAAGCAGTTCAAAGCATGAGCAAAACACGCGTACTCGTTATTGGTGGCGGGCCATCGCCGGAGCGAGAAATTGCACTTTTATCATCCAAGGCTGTATTTAGTGCGCTCGATGGCGATAAGTACGACAAGGAGTTTTATGACTGGGATGGAAGTAGTGAGTGGCTAGAGAACAATCTTGCGGAGTTTGATGTGGTGCTCCCAATTTTACACGGGGTTGGCGGTGAAGACGGTACGGTCCAGGCAATTATAGAGGATGCAGGGGTGGCATATCTCGGTTCTGACGCCAAGACGTCCGCGCTCTGTTTTGATAAAGACAGAACACTCACAAAGCTGCGTGAGGCGAGTATACAAATACCTGAGGGAGACACTGTAACCTATACTCAGTATAGGGACCATCCACTGGCGAGGGAGCCACACGTACTCAAGCCGTTTAAAGGTGGTTCGAGTATCGACACATTCATCATCTCAGATGTATTCGAGATCCCGCATGACCAAATCAAAGCTTCATTTGCAAAGTATGAGACGATGCTACTCGAGGACTATATCGATGGTGTTGAAATAACCGTACCTATTTTGAATGGAGCTACGTTTCCAATTATAGAAATTCAGCCGCCAAAAAATGGGACATTTGATTACATCAACAAGTACAACGGAAAGACCCGAGAGCTGTGCCCACCTCAAAATGTGAGTAAAGAACTTCAGAAACAAGCAAATGGTATTGCGATGAATGCATATAAAACACTTGGTTGTCGACACTTGGCACGGATCGATATGATTGTTCGTGATGACATCATTTATACGTTAGAGGTAAACACGTTGCCAGGCATGACCTCGCAAAGCTTGTTCCCCAAATCTTTTGCTTCAATAGGTATTTCATTTCCAGACCTTGTTCAGACTCTTGTAGAATTAGTACAGAAAGGCTCAGATACATGAGAGTAAATATTGTTCACCCTGGTGCGGGTGAGTTGCAGTACGAGATACGATCAATCGTTGCGTTTGCTCAGGCACTTGAGAAGACCGGTATTGATATAACCTGGGAGAACATTGGTGATCCGATTGCAAAAGGAGAGGCGGTGCCAGTCTGGATTACCGATATCGTGGCAGATGCTGCTCGTGACTCATTCAGCTACGCGTACTCGCCAACTAAGGGCATGAATGAGGCGCGCGAATTTCTCTCCCAGGCGCGCACAGAAGAGACGGGGACAGAGCTCTCACCAGAGAACATTCTCTTCTTCAACGGCCTCGGTGATGCCATTACCAAAACATATACCTGGCTGAATCCAATCGCACGTGTGCTTGGTCCGAGCCCAGCCTACCCAACACACAGCTCTGTTGAGGGCGCACATGGTCGCTCACGACACCTTACATATAATCTTGACCCACAGAATAATTGGCAGCCAGACCTCGAGGATATACGCAACAAGATCCAGTACAACCCAAATATAACGGCACTACTGGTGATAAACCCTGATAACCCAACAGGGATGGTGTATGACCCTGAGATTCTCAAAGAGTTTGTGAAACTAGCAAAAGAGTTCAACTTATTTATAATAGCGGATGAGATTTATGCTAACTTAGCGTATCAAGACGCTGAGTTTGTATCACTCGCATCCCTGCTTGATGGTGTCCCGGCAATTGTTATGCGTGGTTTAAGCAAGGAGGTGCCGTGGCCAGGCAGCCGTTGTGGGTGGCTCGAGTTTTACAACACAGATGCGGATAAAGCATTTGCAACCTATATAACATCACTCGAAGAGGCCAAAATGATCGAGGTGTGCTCGACAACCTTGCCTCAGGTAGTGTTGCCAAAAATACTTGGCGACAGTCGCTATCAACCGTATATTGTCGAGAGAACAAAGGCTTATCAAAAACGTGGTAAACAAGCTGCCGATACACTCAATCAGATTGATGGTGTGCAGGTGATTGAGCCGAAGGGTGCATTCTATCTTACTATAAATTTCGACGATCACTTTTTGCAAAAGAGTCGCAATTTGTCTGCTCAGAACCCAGAAGCACAAAAGCTACTAGACCAAAAACTGTCTGAGACAGATGAAAGCGAGCTAGACAAAATCTTCTGTTACCAACTGCTTGCACATACCGGTATTTGTACAGTACCTCTCACGAGTGGCTTTAATAGCTACCGCCCTGGCCTGCGAATGACCTTGCTAGAGTCAGACGAGTCTGTGTACACACATACGCTGGATACTCTACAAAAAGCGTTGTACGATTATGTTACATCTTGAGCAATATGTTACAGTATTAGTCAATGATGTCCACGGCAGAGCAACGAGATGTTACGGGTGAAACGGCAGTACTCGAAGAGCGAGGTACCGAAGCGTGCTGTTTTGGCGATCCAACAGCAATGCAGGGCCACTGTAAACTAGCCGAAGCAATACATACATCTGGTAGAAGAACACTCGCTGTTACTATGAGGCTCATTATGAGCACGTGCGTGTCACACCTTGACGACGGCGAGACTGTCTCGATTGAGCCAAACGAGGTGTTTGTGCGCATGCCAGACAACACGCGACCAGCAACGGCCTCAAAACGTACGCACGAGGCCACAAAAGTTCTCACACAATTTGAGGGGTTTGCGACAGAGGGTGCCTCCCACACGCGTCGTTATGTGTTTGAGCCAAAGGATTTTTCAGCAAGCTGCACATCACTACGAGGAGATATACCTGAGACGGCACCTCGAGTGCCACAGGATCGTTCAAAGCCTCGTAAACGTGCCGAGCTACCAACGTCCTATAAAGAGTATGAAGATAACCTTGAACTTCGTCAGCAATTTACTAATGTACTTAACAGGGATTGTGATACTGAGGAATTTGTTCGAGGCTGTCTCGAGATTCTTGCTGATGAAGAGGCAGTATCTGGCGATGTAAGAACGTATGTAGCGGGTAAGCGCGCAATAAGGCAGGTCATTCAAAAAAACGGATATGCAAGAGACCCAGAGTTAACATTACGGGTTGATTTGCTCAGCAAAGCACTCACAGCTGCATTTTATAAACGGAGTCAGGAGCCACACTTTGGTTCGCATGTTGACACATCCTGGATGAAGCACGCAGCATGTCGCGGGCTTGCGAGTCAGGTCTTTCACCCTGAGGATGGGGTTGGTGTATCCGCAGCAAGCGAAGTATGTAAACAATGCCCCGTGCGAGAAGACTGCCTAGATTATGCGATTGCGCTTCATATCGACCACGGTGTCTGGGGTGGCACGAGTGAACGAGAACGTCGGAGAATAGCCAAACGACGTAGACAAGAAGCGCGCAGGGCGGCAGCTAACTGAATATGCTTGCACTCGGACTAGGCCGGATTTACAATCAAGTTACTGAGTAAAAAACGCGGAGGCATAGTGGCGAGGAGACAGTTAATCGAGTCTGGTGAGTGTGGTGGTACAAGTTGTGATGTAAATGAGTGTGTTATTCTCGGGCGTCTTGCATCGAGTGGTCTACAGCCGTACAACCTTGAGATTGCGGGGGCGCTCCTATCAATTGGATCTGAGCCCAAGCACAGGATTGACTTTCATACTCCAATACCTCCGGGTGTGACCAAGAGTGCGCACGAGAACCACTTTTACAAAATGCTAAATTACTTTAGGCGTGTCGAAGTGTTAAGCGGAATTATTGTGACCAGCGGTGGTAACAGTAATCGGTTGTACCGTGTCGATAATGATGCAAAACAAGCAGCGTGCGCAGCAATACTCGAGGACCCTGAGCTAATACCTGAGTATAAAGCGCGAACAATCGATAATGTCATTGAGGTGGCCTTTGGCGATAGATCTGACGTAGACGCGTTTAAGGACGCAATTGCGGGTTGGCTCACTACGGGAGACCGTACTGATATGAGTGTGGTTATCGCAGCCTGCTCACCGTTGCAGATTACATCGGCCTTAGCGGTTGCTAAAAAACAAATTCTTCACAGTGATGGCTATCAGGATGATGTAGCCATTCGACAGCGTCTCGCACAGATTTCTCGGATAAGTACGGACGATGATGGTAATACGTCGCGTCAATCAGTACTCGAGTTTTTTGCCCCACATCAGCCAGATGGTGATCAAGACGAAGAGTCGAGCATTGATTGGCGTGACAAGGGTTTGTGCAGTGGGTCGGACCAGCGGATGTTCTTCCCGGAACGCGGAGAAAGCGCACTACCTGCTAAAAAGGTTTGCTATGGGTGTGAGTTCCGAGAGCCTTGTGCAGAAGTTGCGATAGAGCGAGGTGAGAAGTTTGGCGTTTGGGGTGGACTGAGTGAACGCGAGCGGCGCCGTATTAGAAGTCAGAGAGCACGGGCGCGACGTCAGGATGTAACAGAAATACCAGTTGCAATTGCAGAATAACTAATCTACATCTGTTATACTTGTCTGCATGAAGAGATACAACCCTACAGAGATTGAGACTAGGTGGCAAAAAATCTGGGATGAGACCGGGGTCTACACTGCCAACTTACAGAGTGACAAGCCTAAGTACATCGCCATGAGTATGTTCAATTATCCGAGTGGTCTTGGAATCCACATCGGCCATGCCATGAACTACACAATTAGTGATGTAAAAGCGCGCTTCAAACGTCAACAAGGCTATGAGAGCTATCATCCTGTTGGCTGGGACGCGTTTGGTTTACCGGCTGAGAACTACGCAATCAAAGCTGGCGTCAGCCCGCAGGAGAGTATGGCCACGATTATCCCTGGCTATCACAAGCAGTACAAAGCTATGGGATGGAGTAACGACTGGGAGAAGGAGATCGCCACCCACCTCCCTGAGTACTACAAGTGGACTCAGTGGATATTCTCTCAGATGTACCGACACAAGCTGGCCTATCAAGATGCGCGCATGCAGTGGTGGTGTGAGAAGTGTCAGACAGTACTCGCCAACGAGCAGGTAATAGACGGCAAGTGTTGGCGTCATGATGGCGCGGATGACCCTGAGGTGAATAAGAAAGAGGTCAAGCAGTGGTTCTTTAAGATTACCGAATATGCTGACGAGTTACTTGAGGCGATCGATGATCTCGAGTGGACTGAGAGCGTAAAACTTGCCCAAAAGAACTGGATCGGCCGGTCAGTTGGCGC
>JAGQNU010000002.1:0-2478 GCA_020427905.1 Candidatus Saccharimonadota bacterium
TTCGTGCAATCTGATCTAGTGGCCAGTCCGGAGCAAGTGGTTGAATTCGATTGTCTAAGTTATCCGCGTTCTTTTCAACGCCGAGCACAAGTGATTTTACAAACTGTGTATCGTCAATGGTATCGGTATAGCGCGCTATATGACGCTCAAGAATCTCGTTGACATCAGGTGTATCACCACTGCGGGTGCGGAAATCAAACTCATATAGACACTGCAAGGCAACGATTCTGCCGAGATGTCGGTTAGAGGCCATTAGGCTGTCTCCGCTCCGTTATTTGTAGTGTTATGTATGCTCATGCTACTACCTCTTGTCCAATGTGCACAGCCGCGTGGCTGCAGATTATTTTTTGCTTACTTCTTTTTTAGCACTTTCGCGCTTGGTTGTATATACCTTAACAGGGCTCTTAGCGTTCACGCGTCGAGCGAGATCAACTACGAGGTGACTGCGGCGCAGCCCCTTTTTTCGTTTAGAGGTTTGCTTCTTTGGCTTACCCATTACTAATACTCCTTCGTGGGTTTATATTCTACTAACAACTTGTACCAAGTATACCTCAGATAAGATGAAATGGCAACCGGAGAGAGCTTATTTTACGACGAAATTAATGAGCTTGTTTTTGATGTAGATAACTTTTTTTACCTCACCATCTGTCAGGTATGAAGCGGCCTTCTCATCGTCATTGGCTGCCTTGACAACGGTCGTCTCATCGCTCTCTGCCGGCACTGTAACCGTGGCACGCACTTTGCCATGTATCTGCACCACCACATCAACCGTATCTGAAGTCAGGTATGACTCATCCAGCTTGGGCCAGCTATCTTTGTGGACGCTACTCGTATGCCCGAGTTGCTGCCAGAGCTCGTCGGCGATGTGTGGAGCAAACGGTGCTACTGTGGCCACTATCATCTCCAGGGCCTGCTGCCAGACATCTGATTTTACAAGTGACTGCTTTTGCTTATAAAGGTCATTGAGACCACCCATGGCTGCTGCGATGGCGGTGTTATATCTGTTCTCCTCAATATCAACCGTCACCTTCTTAAGCATGGCGTGCATCGAGCCGAGAATCTGCTTCTCGCTATCTTTGCTCACAGTACCCTGCTCGGCCTCATGATACTCCTGAACTAAGTTCCAAAGGCGTGTTAAGAATCTGAATGTACCGGGGACACCTTGCGGATCCCAACGAGCGTCAAACTCAAGTGGTGCCGCAAACATCAGGTACATTCTCAGCGCATCGGCGCCATACCCACTATTGATGATCTCCAGCGGATCAATGCCATTGCCTTTAGATTTTGAGAACGCGCTGCCATCGCTGGCCTTAACCTTGCCGTTAAACAAGAACTGCTTGAACGGTTCTGGATTATCAACCAGGCCAATCTTGCTGAAAAACCGAGTTACAAAGCGAGCGTAGAGCATGTGTGCGGTCGCATGATCGCCACCATTATAGAAGTCGATCGGCATCCACTTGTTAGCAATAGCAGAACCAAAAATCTGCTCTTGATTACGTGGATCAAAGTAGCGCAGCATGTACCAGCTCGAGCAGATGTAGGTATCAAGTGTATCAGTCTCACGCTCAGCCTCACCGCCACAATCCGGGCAGGTCGTCTTCAACCAGTCCGTCGCACGAGCCAGCGCACTGCGCCCGTCGCCGCTTGGCTGAAAGTCGGTGAGCTCCGGAAGCTCAACTGGTAGCTGCACATCGGGGACGAGCACCACGCCACATTTACCACAGTTAACAACCGGAATCGGTGCACCCCAGTACCGCTGTCGAGAAACCGACCAGTCACGCATCTTGTAATTGACTTTCTGACTTGCCTGGCCGTCATCCTCCAGCTTCCGTACAATTACCTCGCCTGCTTCAGACGAAGACATACCATCAAACTCACCAGAATTAATCAGCTCGCCATATGCAGACAGCGCAGTCTCTTGACGTAGCTGCTGCCAAACCAACTTTTGATGGTCAGGCACCAAACTATCGAGCACCTTGTCTTCATCAACCCAAGTCAGTGTATGTGTCTTCTTCTCATAGTCAGAGACATCTGTCTGTCCCTCTAGGTTCTCAACTTCTGCCAATAACACAGTCGCCACAGCCTTACGGTTTTCACTTTTGTGAGATGCACAGTAGCGAGCGCCAGTCACCCATCGCATCTGCTTCAGTACTTTGATGTTCTCAAGGCCTGTCTCCTCTTTAATCTCCATCTTGGCTGCATCTTCTGCAGTTTGACCCCGCTCAATACCACCCATTATCGCGGTCGTAATACCCTCGAGTGTTCCATGCCAGTTAAGCAGTGCGAACTTACCTGTACTTTTATCGCGTAAATGAACGATGACAGTGTCGCGGACGACCTCTTTAAACTGTGGTTGCGGTGGATTATTTGTATCATCCTCACAGGGCATAATAACTTGTTTAATTGGGATATCGAATTTGGTAGCAAACTCGTAGTCGCGCTCGTCGTGGGCAGGGACAGCCATGATGGCGCCGGTGC
>JAGQNU010000002.1:2553-2811 GCA_020427905.1 Candidatus Saccharimonadota bacterium
CGCCGGTGAAGACACCGGTCTTCTCCTTAGCAGCCTGCCGCTCAACCTCAGTCTTCAAAGCTGCCTGCTTTACGTAGGCACCAACGTCAGCCTTTTGATCGTCACTTGTTATTTTTGCGACAATGTCGCTTTCAGGTGCAAGCACTAAGAATGTCGCTCCAAATAGTGTGTCAGCTCTAGTTGTAAATACGGTGATTACCTCGTCAGAATCCGCCACTGCAAACTTTACTTCAGCGCCAACTGACCGGCCGATCCAGT
>JAGQNU010000013.1 GCA_020427905.1 Candidatus Saccharimonadota bacterium
TCTAGTGAGTGATGGCCCACGCGGAGCAGTTGCTACAGACGGCACAAAGCTCTACAGCGCTGGCCTCTACGAGGACGTCCCTGTCATAGATCGTACTGGTGCTGGGGATGCCTTCACGAGCGGTTTTGTATCCGTCATTGCAACTGGGGGGACTGTTGAAGAGGCGTTGGTTTTTGCAAGTGCGAACTCGACCAGTGTGGTGGGTAAAATTGGTGCTAAAGCTGGCATTCTTCACGCAGACACTGAGCTTCAGGATATGGAAATCAAAGTCACAGCACTCAATGACAAGTAACAGATCAGATGATATAGTGGTAAACATAAGCGATACACAAACATGAGCAAATTACTGAGAGACTTACTAGACGCAACCGAACCAACATTCTCGCTGTCATTAAAGAAGCTAGAGAACCTGTCGAATCATCACAACGTTGATAACTCACTTTCTGCTGAGATTATTGAAAAGGCACAAGCAGCACTACGCGGTCTTGGGCTTGATCCTCGTGATACAACCGATCGTGAGCTCTATCATGCGCTTGAGGGCAAGGTGCGCGATCATAACATTCATCTCGCAAGCAGTCTTGGTACTGATGACTCTGCACCAGTTAAAGATATTGTTCCACATTTAGTAAAAGCGGTTGAGGAGTCAGAGGTGCCTAAACAATGTTGGGTGCTTAAGAAATCTGTGGCAAAAGATCTACTGCGTCAGATGCACCCTAAAAAGATGATGAAGAGTCTTGGTTATCGCTCTATCGAGAGCATGTTCAAAAACGAGAACTTCTCAGAGATTTACGCTGGCCTCAGGTTCTCGGAGGGCGCCGACTGGCTCACTGTGTACAATGAGTTGTTTCAGAAGTCGGTTACACCATCAGACTTTGAGCGCCGCCAGATTGAAATCGTCGTTATGAACCACGATAAGTGGGCGGATATGGCTGAAGGCTTTGTTAAAAAGAAGTTGCATAACGTTACGCATACTAAGGAGCTAGGCGTCATCATCATAGTGCCTATGAAGCAGACACACATGAAGGGTCTGACGCTAAAAACGTTGCCATTGCTATTTCACTACATCAACGAGATTCGTCTGTACTCCGCGTACTTTAAGCTCAAAAGTACAGCACCCCATTTTGGCAAAACGATTACGGATACATTGATTGCTGATGTAGCGCCTGGTGCCGTGATCGCAGGGCACAACATCCACTGGCGCGTTATTCAGCGTTACCTTGGCCGACACAAGGAGCATCGAGAGGCAGAGGCTTTTGAGCCACACGTACAGCCAGAGGATTTGCATTGGCGCAAAGCAGAAGACAGTCTCTTTAAGCTGGATAATGAGCTCAAGTTTTGGCAGGATATGGACTATGTTGGCCGCATTGCTGATGATGGCGATCCAGTAGCCTTCAACTTGTTTGATGTCTCGTTTGCCTTCAGTAACGAGGAGACATACGCCAAGCGGTACTTCTACCACATGCGCGAGAGTCTTTGGAACGAGATATTCATTAGGTACATGGGTGTAGAGACGCTGCGTGAGCAGATATTACAGCAACTTGATAATGACATGATAAAACCGGAGAAGCTCGTATGAAATCACAAGACAAACGTCCGCTACAAAAAAAGATAGTTCCTCACTCGGAGAAACACCGTCTAACACTCTGTGTCAGCGGTGCAGCCCGCGGCACGACTGTTGATCAGGAGTACGAGACGGCCTTTGAGCTTGGTAAGCAAATTGCATTGCAAGGACACACACTTATTACAGGAGCTACTATTGGATTACCTGACTGGGCAGCTCAAGGAGCCAAAAGTGTCGGCGGCATGAGTATTGGCATTAGCCCCGCCTCAAGTTACAAGGAGCATATCAACAAGTACCGGCTCCCAACAACCGCCTACGACTTCATCCTGTATTCTGGACTGCACTACGTGGGGCGTGATGCATTGCTGGTACAAAGTTCTGACGCAGTGTTGAGCCTTGGTGGTCGTATGGGTACGGTGCATGAGTTTGCAACTGCTATAGAGAGTCATATCCCCGTTGGTGTAGTGCAAAACTCCGGCGGTACCGGTGAGGAGTTTGAGCATCTGATGAAGGCCGCTGGCATGTGTCATGATGGTATTTGCGACGGTAAACACGATGTACTATTTGATGAGAGTCCAGAGAAACTCATTGAGCGCATCGTAAAACTCGTTGACGAGAATCATGGCCACTCTCACGACGTATAATTAACAAGGAGAAATTATGGAACAAAACAACGATAATCCCTCGCTAGGTTCAGAGCATGCTAACTATTCAACTAATCGTAAAACCAGAGTGGTAAAGAGGGTATTGTTGGTGTCGGTCACACTTGTCCTTCTGGTGGCGACTGCCGGAACGACATATTACTTCACAAAGATACAAATAGAGGACAATGCAGCTGAAAAAATTTCTACTTTAGAAAAAAGAATAGAAGACCTGGAGGAAAAGCAGCATAAAGACGTGGTTAGTGAAGAAAATTCTGATGACTACCTTAATATACCGCAATGGGGCGTGCGAATAAAAATAGGCGACCCTACAGTTTCATACACAATCGATGGTTTTGTAAAGTTAACAAACAGCTCACTTCGGAGCCTGCCTGGTTGCGAGAATGCCTATGGTGCAAGTCTTTCTAGGTTTCCAGATAAACAGGACGATGAACTTGTGCCTTACAGTACATATATTACCAAGATTGGTGGCTTCCACTACTACGCAGGTAATCCAGATGGTACATGCACACAGAGTGATCCAGCAACTTCCAGCAAAGAGAATTTGGATATAGAGTTAGGAATTAGAGAAGATTTGCTTACGTGGGCGAAAACTGTTGAAGCAACCAATTAAGGTAACACTCTGATAATATAGAACTGTGGATCAGCAATTTCATCTTGCGACAAAGTATCAGCCGACGGGTGATCAACCGGCGGCTATAGCTGAGCTAACAAAACAGTTGAAGGCAAAGACGAAGGAACAGACACTGCTTGGCGTCACCGGCTCTGGCAAAACGTTCACGATGGCAAATGTGATCCAAAACGTTCAGAAGCCAACATTAGTCTTGAGTCACAATAAAACGTTGGCGGCACAACTCTATAGCGAGTTCAAATCGTTCTTTCCGGATAACGAGGTACATTACTTTGTCAGTTACTTTGATTATTACCAACCTGAGGCGTACATGCCATCAAGCGATACCTATATAGAGAAGGATAGCAAGATTAACGAGGAGATTGATAGGCTGCGTCACGCGGCTACCTCGGCGCTACTCAGTCGACGCGATTGTATCATTGTAGCGTCAGTTAGTTGTATCTACGGCATCGGTTCGCGAGAAGATTATGGAGACATGTCCATCACTGTTACGCAGGGCGAGCAGCGCAAACAAGATAAGTTCATACGACACCTGACTGACATTCAGTATCATCGTAATGATGTTGATTTTCATCGATCGACATTCAGAGTGCGTGGTGACGTGGTTGATGTCTTTCCGGCAGGTAGCGAAGATGCATATCGGATTGAGTTCTTTGGGGATGAGATCGACCGCCTCTCCGTCATTAATCCGCTGACTGGTGAGATTATGCGCGAGCCAAGTACGCTAACAATTTATCCTGGTTCACACTACGTTACGCCAAAAGAGAAGCTGCAACGTGCGATCTCAAATATTAAGCACGAGTATGAGCAGCGTACTGCACAGTTTGAAAAACAGAATAAACTGCTTGAGGCTCAGCGTCTTGGCCAGCGTACCAAGTTTGATCTTGAGATGCTCGAGGAGACTGGTTTTGTAAAGGGTATCGAGAACTATTCCAGGTACCTGACCGACCGAGAACCAGGCGAGCAGCCTGCCACCTTGCTCGATTACTTCCCTGACGACTATCTCATGCTGATTGATGAGAGCCATATGACCTTACCTCAAGTGCGCGGCATGTACAACGGTGACCGGGCGCGTAAAGAGGTGCTTGTTGAGCATGGTTTCAGGCTGCCTTCAGCACTTGATAACCGACCACTTAAGTTTGATGAGTTTGAGAAGCATGTGAATCAAGTTATATATGTCTCTGCTACGCCAGGTGAGTACGAGTTGAGCCGTGGTGGTAAACCAGTTGAACAGGTGATTAGGCCAACAGGGCTGCTTGATCCGCCAATTGAGGTACGCCCGACTAAAGGCCAGATAGATGATCTGATAAAAGAGATTCGGTCTACAACTGAGCTAGGTCAGCGTGTGCTCGTCACAACGCTGACAAAACGGATGGCAGAAGATCTGAGCGAGTACCTACAGGATCTCGATATCAAAACTGCCTACCTTCATAGCGACATCGATACCTTGGATAGAACGGATATTCTCCGTGACCTTCGCCTCGGCGTGTATGATGTGCTAGTCGGCATCAATCTGCTAAGGGAAGGCCTTGATCTGCCTGAGGTGAGCCTTGTGGCGATCATGGATGCTGATAAAGAGGGATTCTTACGCAGCACGCAAGCACTAATCCAAACTGTTGGACGGGCAGCTCGTCACGAGCAAGGTCACGTCATCATGTACGGTGATACGATTACTGGCTCAATGAAGACTACGATCGACGAGACACAGCGTCGTCGCAAGATTCAAGAGGACTACAATACAAAGCATGGGATTACACCAACTGGCGTCGACAAAGTCGTTGATGAAGGTCTCAGGGCTATTATCGGCGCACCCGAGAAGGATAAAAAACCTAAACTTGATCTCAAGAAGATACCGAAAGAGGAGTATCACAACCTCATCAAAGAGCTCGAGTCACAAATGGATCTTGCTGCTGCCAACCTGAGGTTTGAGGAGGCCGCTGATATTCGTGACCAGATAGCTGACATCCAAAAGAAGTTATAGCATAAGCGTTTGGGGTGATATACTGTTTACAGTAGTCGATAATAATATGAAACACTGTTTTGAATTTTACATAGTTAAAGAGGCGGTGACGCGTGAAGACTGGCTACGCCTCTATAATATATTCTCGCAGTACGTAGGATTTCTGAGTGAATTTCAAGTCGTTGTTAAAATTGAAGAGAATACCCTTAGATATTTCGTCCTGAGTAACAAGGATTTAGGAGTGCTCTCAAACAATATAGAGGTTGGCGTACTTAGGCCAGTCGAGCCGACTGACATTGACCTACCGAAAGATGTGGCTGCAAAGGAACGTCTTGTGGTACTAAAGGCTGGTCAGAACCTACTGGACTTAAAAGAGAAGTACAACGTTAAAAAAGCCAAGGACCTCCAATTTGTTAGAGTTCGGATACGGCGAATCAACTTTGAAAAGTCTCTAACAAACGTGGAGATATACTTTAAGGGCACAGCGGGTCAGTTCTACAAAAGCAAACGAGTTACACCTTCGTTTCCGGCAAGTCTACTAGCGATTGACTTCTCAGCCAACAAAAGATACTTGCGTAAAAAAATATCAAAGTATCTTGATATACAAAAAACACTCAATATTTTACAGAGTTCAAATTTGGATGCAGTGTTTGAGGTTGATACGTTCCCCTACCTGCCAAATAATTACTACCTGCCAATTCAAGCATACGACTTTGATAAGCACTCGTTTATTATTGGCATGAGTGGAAGTGGAAAATCAAAGCTGATAGCATTGATCGTAGACCGCATCACTCACAGCGAGCAGTATAAACAAAATTACCGAGTTATTGTTGTTGACCCGCACGCAAGTCTTGAGGATGATTTTCAAAATGTTGACAGCAGCGTGACAATAAACTTCAATGGGTACGATCAAGAGACTGAGTTGTTTGCCGGTGCGGGCACAGATGTCCAGGCGGCAACCGAGCTAACCGGGACGTTGTTTAAATCATTACTGAATGATCAGCACAATCCAAAGTTGGAGCGAGTCTTGAGGTTCTCGCTGTATGTACTCATGACCGCCCAAGCCATGACTCTCGATAATCTGAAACGTTTTGTAACTGATGTTGAGTATAGAAATAAGATACTCGATCATGTAAAAGGGTATGTTCCGGATAACATCGTTCATTTTTTTGGTACTGACTTTAATGAAATCAGAACGAAGTACTATGACCAAGGTATATCTCCAATCTCAAGTCTCGTAGACGAGATGCAGATGCAGCCGAGCCTTGCCGGTAGTAGCGAAAACGCTGTTTCTATCGCACAGATTGTGAATAGTAATCTACTGACAGTGTTCTCACTTAACAAGGTTAGTATGGGAGAGAAGGTAGTTAAGACGATCGCGGGCTTATTGATACAGCAAATATTTTTACTTGCTCAAGCTCGTGCATTTAACCAAAAAGTCATACTGATTGTTGACGAAGTGTCTGTAGTTCAAAACCCAGCTCTTGCAGCTATACTTGCGGAAGCACGTAAGTTCAATCTATCAGTAGTGCTAACACAGCAATACTTTGGACAAATTGAGAAGAATCTCAGAGATGCTATATTTACCAACGTAATGAATTACTACGTGTTTAAGGTCTCCGAGGAGGATGCACGGAGCCTTGAGGGTAATCTAACGATTGAGCTACCAAAAGAGATACTGGAGTCAGAGAAACAAAAAGGTCTAAGCCAGAGTGATGTTCGTATTCAAATGCTAACGAGTTTGCACCCGAGAGAGGTGCTGTTGAGATTGAGCTCACACGGCAAGTTGCTCCCATGCGTTAAGGCAAAAACACTTGATATAACAGTACGGGACAATGATACGCAACAAAAACCAGTTGAACTTAAGCGTTATGAGAGTCAACAGATGCCAACTAAGTTTATAGAGAGGGACGACGCAGACCAAGGTGCTTCAGGTGTTGAAGAGAAGAACGCTGGCGGCGGGGAGGGTATTGAAGATCCTGAGGTCTTGCCAACCGGCGCTCATACACGAACACGTGAATATACCAATTTACAAGATATGCTTGCAAGCCAATCGTCTCATAGGACTAATAACAAGAGGAGCAAAAAGTGAATAGTGACGAAGCAAAGAAGATTCTTGATAAAGTAGTCGGACAGGTGTTTGGATACACCAATCCACTCACATTGGAGCAAGAAATGCAAAAATTTGCATTTGACGTTCCGCTACCACAACAGGTTTACGATGCTACCGACAACTCACCAACCTGGGCATCATCAGTGGGTCAGTCGCGTTACGTCAAGCTGGAGAACGCACGTAATAACGCCGCGTCCGCATCGGAGGGCTTGTATGCCAAGGTCCCCATAAACAATGTAGAAGAGCTGCTTGATAAGTGGAGCAGGATTAACTTTGTAACTACTGAGCGCGAGATCGACTCAATTAATATTGCCGAAAGTGATAATGTAATTGGATCCGAGAATGTGTACAGATCACAGGATATTCGACGCTCAAAGAACATACTTTTTTCTGATGGCCTAGAGGACTCGGAGTTTATAGTGGCGGGTCAACGCTGTGGAGCTAACACGTTCTGTATAAGGATTGAGGACAGTGGTGAGTGCTCAAATAGTTTCGGTATTTCATGGTCGACACGCATAACCAACTGCTTATTTATTCATGACTCAGCAGATATGCAAGACAGCATGTTCTGCTCAAACATAAAAGGCAAACGGTTTTGTATTGCTAATATGCAATTCACTGAAGAGGAATACAATCACATTCATAAGCAAGTGGTGCAATGGATACTTACCCCAAGTAGCTAATCCCAGCTTAAGACGGGTATCGACACGCGAGGTAAACTATAGGTATGAAGAAGACACAGACGTGGGTAGATAAATGCTACAAAGATACAAGCGGCAAAGTGGTTATTACCCA
>JAGQNU010000014.1:0-261 GCA_020427905.1 Candidatus Saccharimonadota bacterium
GTTGACATGCCAAAAAACAGTCGCACTTGATATGGCCACTACAAGCAGAAGTATTGCTCTAAACTTTTTGCTTTTTATACTCAATATACCCCTTGTGCTTACCGCTCCCACAATTATAAGCTCAACAGTAAGTTCTGGGCAACAAAAAGAGCCCTCTCGTAGGGCTCTTTTTGCAACTTAAGAGTGATTATTTCTTCTTAAGTACGAGGAAACCGTTGCGTGGATTCTCTTCAACCTTGCGGTCTTCTGGAAGATCACATG
>JAGQNU010000014.1:339-16122 GCA_020427905.1 Candidatus Saccharimonadota bacterium
ACTGATGTAAAAAGGTAGTATGTTACTCCCTTTGAGTTTGTGTGCGAATATTGAGCCATTGTCGTTTACTCCTCCTTAGATTAGTTCGCGTACCCCTAGAGTAGAGCAGGTAGTTTCAGCTGTCAACAGGTACGACCCCTAGAAGCCGTTTTTTAATCGATATCGGACCACAAGCCTTACCGTGACATACTCCACCAAGCGCATCAGCAACCAGAGCCACATGACTACTGTTAGAATAACGAGAAAACCCGCGAGGTCCGGTGTCCAGGCTGGAGATGTAAAGCTATAAATAAACAAATCTTTATCAGGTAGCTCAATATTCTGCTCAGCCAGACTAGAGGCATTGTTATTTGCGTACTCGGTTATACACTGGGCGATACTACTGAGGGGTATTCCGCGCCGTTCACAGGCTGCTGTTCCCTCAGCATATATATCCCGACCGCTGCCTTGTTGCGCAGCCTGAATGACCACCTGGGCCTGTCGGTTATAGGTATTCACCAGCTCAATCGGGCGCACTACCTGAGTATTCATGTGTTTGAAAATGTACTCGTTGAGATCTTGAAGAGATTCAGCAACGCCCTCACCGGCTTTGTCGGCAGCTACCACACGCTCACGGAGCTCAACCATCTTTAGGTTGTTGTGCCGGAGCGTTAAAGCGGTGCTAAGAGTTGCAACAAGGGCAATAATCAGCAACATCCACGATTTAATACGCTTCTTCTCAAGCTGTTTGTACTCTTTAGACTTCTTCCACCCTCTCATTGCCACTTATTGTAGCAAACGCTTGCTCGTACGTGGACGTAATACTTTGTACCGCTCGACCAAAACGAGGAGTGAGACCAGCCCTGTTACCGCGAAACAAATCTGTATTGCACCAATATCCGAGACAAAATACGTGAGTAGCGCAAGCAGGATCCAAATAAGCGCCTTAACGCCCTCCCCCGTTACTTGCAAAACTGTGAAGTATGCAATTCTATACCCTGGCAAGTCGTCAACCGCTGAATACATACCCTTGTTTGTTGCCATCCACTGGCCAGTAAAGGCGGACTCGTTGCCAATATTCGTCATCACAACTCCGAGGATATTCTTTGTAAAGATACGTGCAACGTACACCAAGCTATTTGCGACTGTTGTCAAACGAAGCAATGCAAGCGGGTGACGACCATCCAGAATTCTGCCGTACATATACGTAATACTAATCGCTGCAATGAGTGATAAGGTACTTGCAAATCCAATTTCCTCATACCCTGCAGTGCTCGTAAACACTGCGAGCGTTAGAAACAGCGGCCACATGCTATTACTTACCGTGGCATCTACAGCTTGTGCAGCGTGTGAAACGATATCTCTCTTTATTCTCTTGAAGGGAAAGCCTTTTATCTGTATTTTTTGTCTTGTCTGCACCTGCTCTGGCGTAGACAAAATAGGTATCAGCGAGAGAGTATATATGACTATCGAGACGATGATAGTAAGTTGTGGACCATAGGTTGCAGCGATGTAACCTCCGAGTAGCGGGCCAGCCGCGCCCCCCACCTTCTGAAGTATCATCATAAAGCTCTGTTCTTTGCCGTTATGCTCAGTGTCTTTAATTTTTGAGAAATCAACATGGAGCGGTATCCACATCAGACTGGCGCACCACGCACTAAAAACTGCGGAGAGCCAAAACAGCCACGGCCTTGATTCTATGCCAAGCAAACATATAAGCGAGGCTATGCTCGCTAGATGCGAGAGAATCCAGGCGTGCTTTGGCCCAATATAGGCAACAATATACGCGGTGGGGATGTCAGCCAATGCCCTTACGACAAAATACAAAACAAAGTACATACAAATTGCCACAATACTATAGCCACTGCTCAGCATATATACGGGCACGAAGATGCCAAACAAACTCCCCGCAATCACCCTCAACATATTACTCACGTACAGCTCATTGAGCTCCGTGAAGCTTGCGTAGCGCCAAAAGTGATGACGTGCCAACAATGTATGGGTAATTTTTTTGATCATGTTAGTTTTTGATTACTTGCCGTACTCCCTTTAATACTACATACTAACCATATGCATGTCTACTGTTCAGGAATCGGCGGGGTTGGCATTGGCCCCCTTGCAATGTTGGCGCTTGATGCCGGATTTTTAGTCAGTGGCTCCGATCTCCACCAGAGTGAAATGACAGATCTCTTAGGCTCGCGTGGTGCCAATGTCAGTATAGGACAGGACGGCAGCCAAATTGCTACCGCACATCAAAGTTCACCGATTGAATGGTTTGTGTATTCTGCAGCACTCCCAGAGGATCACCCCGAGCTTGTATTTGCAAAACAGAATAATATCAAGCTCAGCAAACGTGATGAGTTTATCAACACACTATTGTCTGAGAAGAATCTAAAACTCATCGCTGTCTCAGGTACCCACGGCAAGACAACTGTGACCGGAATGATCACATGGTTATTTAAGCAACTTAACCTGCCCGTCAGCTATGCCATTGGCACAACCATCTCATTTGGTCCACCAGCTCAGTATGACCCAAAATCAGAGTACTTTGTATATGAGTGCGACGAGTTTGATAGGAACTTTTTAAAGTTTAGTCCGACTATCTCAGCACTGCCATCCGTGGATTACGACCACTCAGACACCTACCCAACCCAAGATGAGTACAATGGTGCGTTTAGTGATTTTATCGCCCAGAGCGGGCACGCCATACTGTGGTCGGATACCGCTGAGAAGTTGTATGTCGATAGCAATGCCAGCACTGAGATACTCAGTAGAAATGATCCTGGCATCTCGAGTCTCACGCTCACTGGCGAGCACAACCGCGCCAACGCCTGGCTTGCCGTACAAACAATTGTCCAGCTGTTCCCCGAGATTGAGCACGCAACAATTGTGGCAGCTATCAACAACTTCCCTGGTACAAACAGGAGGTTTGAGAAGTTAGAAGACAATCTCATTACCGACTATGCCCACCACCCAACCGAAATTGCTGCCACGCTACAAGCAGCCAAGGAGCTGTCCAAACATGTCGTTGTGGTATATCAGCCCCACCAGAATATTCGTCAACATGAGATTATTGCTGAGGGTGGCTACAAAGATACATTCGCAAATGCAGATCATGTCTACTGGCTGCCAACCTACCTCAGTCGCGAAAATGAAGCTCTTGATATCATTACACCCCAACAGCTAATTACAACAACCACAACTCCAGACAAGTGTGAAGCAGCTGAAATGAATGACAGCCTATGGCAATCAATCAAGGCGCACATGTCAGAAGGGTCTTTGGTTATTGCTATGGCTGCTGGCGACCTTGACCCCTGGCTTAGAGAACTCCTGAGTTAACGAGCGTTCTCCCAAGTGATCTGAGATATGCCGAGCCATATGGTTGTAGGTCATGTCTTGAGCCATCTGGGTGCTTAAGCTCATACCACTCTTTCGGAATGTCTTCTACACCATAACACGCACCGGCGAGTGCACCCGCCACAGCACCGTACGTATCAACATCTGCTGCCCAAGGCTGTCTCAACACGGACGAATTTATTGCAGACACAATTGCATCACGAAAATTGTCAGTGTTCTCAAGCGAATCCAAAGCGACACCTAAAGTTGTATATGCCCCACCCGTATGCCCAAGTTCATCAGTTGGCTGTTTCAACGCTTTTTTTGACTCTTTGAACACGTTCGGGGAAAGTGTTTGCACCATTGCGAGCACCTCGTCCTTTGGGATACCTAATGATAAATAGGCTATGATGTCGGTCTGTACCCGGGACGCCTCTACACACTCATCAAATCCATGTGTAATCACCGTCGCGTCTCTAGTTGCGCTTAGACGTTCATAGCTACTTTTTCGGTACCAAAGACCGATTGGGGCAACCCGCATTAACGCACCATTGCTCGGGACTGCTCTGACTGGATAGGGTCGTTCGTGGTTTCGGCCCTTGTAGTGAACGGGTATTCTGCTTGTCAGTCTGCGCGCTACGGTCGATGCCTCGTCCCATGGGAATGGAGGGTGAGTCTCCTCAGGATCCAGCAGTTGGAGACTGAGCGCTGTTGTGCCGCCCATACCACGACCATTACCACCGTCATACCACTCTACGAATCTGTTTGCAGCATCCTGCGGGTCTAGGCCGCCATTTGCCACAAGACTCTCCGCAAGTGCGACCGCCTGGGCAGTATCATCTGTTGTCTCACCGTAGTTCCAAAAGTTTGTGCCAAGATAACCGATATATTCAACAACAAGTTTATTTGGAAGGCCGCGGATGTGATCGATCATCTCAACCGCTCTTGGCTTCCACCCATGAGTAGGGTCCTCAGGGTCTACTTGATCGTACCCCTGAAATAACTCATACTCACGTGGATCAGTTGTTATATCGTACCCCTCAAATGGCGAGCCCATGAGGTCACCAACAGCAAGCCCTAGCATTGCCCCCTCACCCCTCTGCTCAAGTGAAACGTTCATGGTGTAATCGTAACACGATTACTATTTTCGTGCTGTTACGAAGTTTGTTGGGATACCTTGGGAGGTGAACATCTCCTCGTAATAGGTTTTTATCTTATAGTCGTCTGATAGATCTGACTCATGGAGATCAAAACTGAGTTCAGTAAGCACCCATTTGTTAGTAATAAACTGCTCCAAGCTCCATTGAAATAGTGGTAAATTATCAGTTTTGAAGTGCAGAGATCCAGTGTCTTTTAAAATTTTGCGATAATATTGCAAGAATTTTTTATGTGTTAATCTGTGCTTGGAGCTACGCTTTTTGGGGTGTGGGTCTGGGAACGTAATCCAGAGCGTGTCTATACTCTTTTTACTAAACAGGTTGAGGAGATTGCGAATTTGCAAACGTACAAACGCAACATTTGTAACACCCTCGGCGAGCGCCTTTCTAGCGCTGCTGTATAAGCGGTCGGATTTAATATCGATAGCTACAAATCGTTTTGATGGGTGCCGTCTGGCAAGCTCGAGACTAAACTGACCGTTGCCGGCCGCAAGCTCAACCACGAGCTCACCATCTGCGCCAAGGTAATCCCATAGTTTCCCAGAGTCATATACAGCCCCATCACGCGAGAATAAGTTGAAGCAGTTATCATATGAGTCAAAATGTGCAAACTTGTACTTTTTACGCTTACGGGAGATTATCAAATGTTTAAATGGATCATCCGCCATACTAGAGTGAGGGTTGATCCCGAGCGGTCAATCCAAGGTTTTGATCACTCAGGTCATCCGGCCCAAAGGTGTTATATCCGTTCAATGCCCTGAGCTCTTTATCGAGAGCATCGAGCTTCTTTGATACGTCCTCAACAGTCACGGGTGATGTTGTATCAACCGCCTCATCCTCGGTGTCTAACACTCTACTACGGTTAGACCCGGGCCTTGCCAAGTCATATTTGCTCTGATCACTACGCAAATACAATAAGTATGAGAACAAGACGAGCAACAGTGAAACAAGCATAACGAGCGTTAACATACCTATTAGGTTTAGCTGTGCAAAGAGCGGCTTGATCGCGGAAGTATATACATTTTGCTTTGGTGAGTCTGTATTTGTTGGTTTACTCATACGCTACCTCGGATTCTTGCAGAGCCTCAAGTAATGTTGATAGCTGGTTACGTACATCGGAGTCGAGCAGGCTATGTATGTCTGCGACGTCAGCGCTCACTTTGGCACGCTTCTCACGAGCGTCATACAAGTTTTTCTGAAACGCATCAAAATTACCCCGACAACCCTCAATATCTGATACTGAATCACGCGCAGCATCGTACTCCTCATAGTTGGCTGTAAACTGACCAATGAGGGTAGCAAGTTGTGTAGTTAACTCCCTGAATTGCTCGGCCTCCGGCTGGTTATTGTTCTCGAGTCGCTGCGTAAATGCGTCGAGATTCTTCTCGATGTATCGGTATGCCTGCAGACGATCTACGCGAGTGTGCAGGTCTCTGCTGCGGACAGTGGTGCGTAAAGTGCTCTGAGCCCCCTCACATCTGAGCTCATAGTCAGAACTTGTTGTCTGGGCATGCACCGAGAGCGCAAAAGTCCCAGCCAGCGGAAGAGCTAGAACGGCGATGAGTATCGTTGTTTTTATAAACTGTTTTATCACCGCTTTAGTATAGCATCGCCAAGGTAATACATGTCACCGACCTGCGTAATCAAACCTTCATTCGCCAGTGATTCAAGCACCGTGTCGAGATAATCGGGAGTTGGTACAGAACCAGCAAGCTCCTCACGTGACTGCGGGTGTGACGAGAGAAGCTTTAATACCGCTCCACGCACCTCGCGCCGTGAGCCCTTAAACTTAGATTGTGTTGTGTGGTGTTTACTGCGACGCGATGGATTACTATGTGCATCTTTAAGATATACACCGTAGTCCATCAGCGCCCAATACCACTGGCGTGGGTCTAGTGAGTTTGTCTTAGCAGACAGTGCCTCCTCTACTTTTGGTAGCAACTGTGCATCGGTTACATCTACACGATCGGAAAATAGATGGTGAAGAAATACCGACCTGATGTTGGTTTCAATAAACGCAACGGCCTCATTGAAGGCGTAGGCTCTAACGGCAGCAGCTGTGTTCTTACCGACACCGTGCAGAGCCTCTAACTTCTCTTGGTCATTTGGAATAATACCATCGTACTCGCTACAAATCGTTTTAGCAGACTCGTGCAGAAATCGTGCTCGTCGATTGTAGCCAAGGCCAGACCAAAGCTTGAGCACATCACTAAGCGGCGCATTGGCAAGAGCCTCGACACTTGGGAGCGCTTTGATAAATAACTCAAATTTTGGGATTACGCGCGCCACCTGAGTTTGCTGTAACATCAACTCTGATACGAGAATTTTATAGGGATCATACGTACCGTCAGCCTGCGACTCACGCCATGGCATAGGGCGACTTCCTGCTATGTAGAAGTCGCACACGATCAGACACAATTTATCGATACTCATAGTGATAATTGTAACAACTAGAGAATCGTGCCGACAAAACGGATATTTGAGACATCAACAATCTTGGAGGTTTTTGTCGTTGGTACGTCTACAAGATAGTCCGCGGTCTCTGTGGTCGTAACCACACGCACTACCGCAAGTCGGTCAGTGACAAAACGTACCGGGCTGGTGAGACCACTCAGTTTTGTGACCGTACGAGTGTTGTCCTGTTTGGTTGAGCGAGACAAGAGTGTACCCTGACCATCGCGCGTCTCAGCCCAAACTACCTCTGCACCATTTGGATTGAGGCCGTAGTGTAGATCATTGTCTACCCGCCTGTCGATGGTTCGGGTACTGCCGCTACCAGCATTAATCGAGTAGTACTGGCTATTGGTGCCGTACAGTGTCAGTTGATCATAGTTAGCGCGTGTCAGATACGACGGGATTATCCCATCCAGGTACGTCCTGCTCGTACCCTTGCTTAGCTCGAGACTAGTGAGTGGTGAGTTGGCATCCTCACGATAGCCGTCTGCTCGTGCGTAAAACACAGTGTTCTGAGCGACCAGCGCTGCCGAGAAGTAATTGGCTTGAGCAACCTGGCTCTTTCTACCGGTAACAACGTTGAACGATATGAGTTGCGTCAGGGCTGGATCATCATAGTTTAGATCCGGGTTTGTCATTTGGTACACAATGGCGTCATCTCCCCAATCAAATAGCCTGACGTCACTCCCATCATCAATCTTCTTTAGTGTATTACTAGCAAAGTCCACGATATAGACGCCCGCAACGACGCGGTTATTAGTAACACGGCCATCGCGATTAGCAACCAAGACGGCAAAACGGTTACCGCGGTGCACACTAAATTGGAGTAGATCTGGGTCCTCTTTGCCGGTAGCCTCGATCGCTTTTTGTTGGCCGGTACCATCAATATTACTGCTGAAGATATCGTATTTTCCATCACGATTGCTGATGAAGTAGTTTTTTGCATTAGAGACAAGAGATACCTCTTTGGATTCAACCCCAACTCGTATTGGCACCGTCTGGGTAAGGTAACCATCTGCGGCAACCGCAAGCTGTACTTTATCCTCACTATCTGGCGGCACAACAATACTTGCTCGTCCGGTTTTATCACTGACTGCCGCATCCTCACCAAGGCTAATTTTTGCACCGGCTATCGAGTCCCCTGTGAGCCAGTTTCTGATATCAAGGTTTACTTTTACTCCGATAGAGATTAGCTCAATTTTATGAGCGCTTGTTGTAAGCCCTGAGGTTATGGAGATGTCCTCACGTGAGTAACCGTTCTTGCGCACGCTTAGTGTGTGCTGACCAAGACGCACGTTCTCAAATTCTGCCTGCCCAAACTCATTTGTGGTTGTGAAGTACTCGTCATCAAGCAGTATAGAAGCACTATTAAGTGGTAGTTTATCGGTCTTCTCCACCACCGTAAACTGTATTGAAGAGCGCAGCCCAAGAGCGTTTAATATTGGCCACCGCGTAAACGGAACCGCCAACAACGTGATAACGATTGCTAAGAAGATACCCCCAATAATCAGTACTTTCTTGCGCTTAATACGTTTGCGATCTGTATCAGAAAGTTGTGATTTTGAGAGCTTTTTTGCCTTCTTTTTAGCATGTTTACTGTGTTTATCATCGACTTCAAGGTCTTCGTCAGCAATGTGCACATCTTTTAAAAGCGCCTCGTCGAGATCATCATGCCCGCCCATATCAGATTGTTTGCTAGTCATGCACAATTACCTTGGTGCCAAGCGGTGCCCACTCATATACCCACCGGGCATCTTCATTGCGCATGTTGACACAGCCATGACTTGCCGGGTAACCAAACTTCTCTCGCCACCATGCACCATGCAGAGCGTAGTCTTGGTAGAAGTAACTCACCCACTCCACATTGGGGATGCTGTAGTAACTGCCATCAGCCTTTGAGCCACCCTGCATTGTTTGCGAGCGTACCCTCAGCCAAATCTCAAACTCACCCTTAACCGTCTCGTGTCCTGCAGTACCAGACGCAATGATGAAACTATTGACGGGCGTTGCTCGCTCATATGCCGTCGTGCGTTGTTCACTCAAATCAACCTCGATCCACTTATCATATGAGCTCATGTTGACGGTTTTGTGTGCCGCCACCTTGATGTTCATTTGTTGAGTAATGTCTTCACCTTTAGCAATACTGTTGGCAATGGCATTTGCGAGCTGCTCTTGATCTGCCAGCTCTGTACCATCGCGACCCTGTTGGAGTACTACCTGCTGACCAGTTGCCTCATCAACTAGCACCTTCGTATCGACTGGGGAACTTGATATCCGCTTGCTAATTGTCTCGACGTAACTTTGGATTTTTGCTGGATCTACGACCAACTTTACGCCACCCCCTTCTTTTGGAGTTGGGGTGATCCATTCGGCTATATCACTTGCACGAGCCGTGTATGTGTAGCCTAGTCCCGTGAGCGTAATTCTTCGACCAACGATTTCATTAGCCGTATCAAGAATCGCTGCAAGCTCTGCCTCGGTAATATTTGGGCCTTTTTCTGCAACTGTTACATCGATTGGATGAGGCTTAAATGTCTTGCCCAGCATCGAGAGTTCAGCCTTCAAAGATATCATGTCCGCACCTTGCCCGGCAGCTTGGTTGGTTATATCGAAAGCTTGAGTGCGAGCGTTAAAAGCAAGTGTCGCGTCAGTCGGAGGGTTAAGAATCTCCGGAATGTTAGTCTCAACGTACTGATTGATGAGCGTGTCGTTGATACTGACCACCGCAGGGACATCAACCTTGTGCCAGAATTGCAATCGGGAGATTAAGCCCACATCACGCTTTGCCTCAAGTGCGGCTGTAACAGTAGCCTTTTGGTCAACTGTGTAGCCAATCTCTTTGAGGCTTGGCTTGAGCACCTTGTCGCCGCTCTTAAGTGTGATGTTAAGCTTTTTTGTTCTTGTGGTTAGATCATCTTTGATCTGTTGCTCTGTTTTACCGCTCATCTTCTGGCCAGCAACATATACATTAGGTAGAGTTTTATCTTTGTAAAACTGTCCGAGAACCCCTGAGATGACGATTGCAACAACTGCACCTATGCCAGCTGAAATACCGACAATTCTTGGAACGTACGCTTTCCGTGTTTTTTGAGGTTGTAGCTTCGAGGCTTTATTGGTGCGCTTTTTGCTATGAGTTTTTGCTTTTACTGAAAATTTTGGTGCATCATCTACTGGTGACTCGACAACTTCAGCAACACTCTCATCTATAGAATCAGACGAGTCTGCCGCGCTCGCTTGTGTCTCGTTTTTCTCACCCATACGGATACTGTTAACTCTGTTTTTCTTACACCTCTAACCACTAGCAGTATACGACACTTGCCTGATTATTTCTACCGCTGTTGAGGCCTAAGAGAGGATACTGTCAAGCAGCGCCATGCGCACGTACATGCCATTGCCCGCTTGATCAAAGTAACGCGCTCTTGGATCATCATCTACCTCTGTTGTAATTTCATCCACTCGCGGCAGTGGGTGCATCACAATTGCAGAATCCGGCAGATAGCTCATCGCTTTAGAATCGATGGTATACGTTTGCTCAATGTGCACACCCTCTGGCAGACGCTCTTTCTGGAGACGAGTCCAGTAGACCACATCTGCCCCAGTGAATGCCTTCTTCATATCTGGCTGTTCCTCAAACGTAACGCCCCGTTCAGTTAGATACTCTTTAATATCGTCCGCCATCTGGAGCTCGGGGATCGTATTAAACACGATGTGATTACCGTCAAAACACGCAAGCAATTTTGATAGCGAGCGCGCCGTCCGCCCATGCAGTAAATCGCCACCGAGCACGACTCTAAGTCCATCGAGCATTTTGTGGTGTTGCCAAATAGTATATGTATCGAGAAGTGATTGCGTTGGGTGCTCACCTTTGCCGTCGCCAGCATTAATAATTGGCACGTCTGTAACGGCTGCAGCCCGCGCGACCTCACCCGTCTCGTGGTGTCGAATCACAATAGCATCTGGAACATACTGCTCGAGCACCTTGATAGTGTCTTCAATCGTCTCACCTTTAGCCGCTGATGAAAACTCGCGTGCATTCTCTGTGCTAACCACTGACATGCCCATGTGTGTTGCCGCTGCCGCAAAAGAAAGTCTTGTACGCGTAGACGGCTCGTAGAAGAGTGTTATCAGCATCTTATCGCGGTGCCACTTGAGCAGCTCGCGCTTATTTTTACCAAACTTTGTCCTAATACTATCGGTGAGTTTAAATAAATCTTCAAGCTGCCCCCTATCAAATTGGTCTGCAGCAAGAATATGCATCCGAGCCATAATACATCCTAAATCATGCTTATGCAACTACACACGTGGCTGCGTGAACCGAGCAATGTATACCAGTGCACGCCCGTACTTCTCAATCGTCAAAATTCGTTTCAGTGATGGATTCTCTAGCCCTGTTAAATCCATGTTGTCAAATAGATCCGCTCGCTTTACCGCTCGAGAGCGCTCATTTACCGCAAGCCGCTGAATGTACAAATCATAGTCCATGCCCTTCTCTTTAGTTAGCAACTCGAGTGGCACAACTACCTCATCCGTAAAACCATCGTTGCGAAGGTCTTGAAACGTCAGTGCTCCACCACTATCCTCAACCGAATCGTGTAGCACCGCCACCATTTGCGTGAGCTTTGAGTGACCCTGGGCGGCTACAGTTCCCATTACCCGTAGAGGGTGGTTAATGTATGGGCTGCCATCAAATCGTGTCTGACCCTCATGTACTTCAGTTGCTATTGCCTTGGCTCGTTCTAGTGTTGCCATGGTGTCCTCCTCTGCTGTTTGTGGAGGACTAAAAAACGGCTCTCCACAAACAACCTTTATTTAGTTGTTTGTGAAGCAACCGCAATGGACGGATCACACTCTTGCGAATGTAGATCCCGCTGAACCTACTTCAAAACTAATTATAAATCATTTTCTAAGAACTAACAATTGCCCGGTCTTCACCGTCAACCACTAGTGCTTCACTATCCTTTAGCTGAACAACTGAGGGGTGGTCTTTCTGCGTGTCAATAATTTGTGCTTTTACTTCAGCGTATTTTGGGCTATCAGTATGTGGGACAATAAAACTCTCTACCAAATTAAGCCCGTCATATATTTGCTCTTCGGTGAACTCTGGCTGATCAGCAAATTCCGCCCCGTGCATCGTGTCACCGGCAACTATTGCACCTGCGCTTTCTCCACCGTACACAACGCCCCCGTCTAAAACATCGGTAATAATCCTGTCGAAACCACTTTTACGCATTGCATATCTCAGACAGAATGTATTGCCACCGTTTACCCAGATCAGGTCAAATTCTTTGAGTTTGTTACGTAGCTCATCAGATTTACTTACGCTGAACTTGTTCAAATCTAGCGTCTCACAATTCGTAAGTCCAATAAACTCTAGGTCCTTAAGTAACTCCTTGTTTTTTAGGCCTTTAACAAAATCCGAGTAGTAGTCCTTCGCGTTTGGGACAACTGCAGTCCTTATTTCGCTAGGCTCTTTTCCAATAAGCTCAAATAGTCTGGCAGGATTAGGTATCCGATATGAGCTTAAATACAGTTTCATCGCTGTACCTATGGGGTGAGTCGGTTTATATCACGAGGGAACAGTGTTGCCTCTTTTACGTTTTTGAGGCCAGTAGTTTTTTGCACCAGTCGGTCTATACCAAACCCGCAACCACCGTGTTGTGGTAGCCCGTATTTAAAGGCCTGGAGGTAGTACTTGTATCCTGGATGATCAACATCAAGCCCAGCCTTCTTCATCTGCTCTATCATCGCTGTGTAATCATTCTCACGGAGTGGGCAGGTGGCAATCTCAACACCTCTAAAGAGAAGGTCCCCCCAGGCAACTACGCCTTTTTCGGCGTCAACTTTGTGGTAGAACTTTGCAGCCTCGATTGGGAACTCGGTTGCAAACACAAGATCAGAGTGAAGTTGCTTGCGAGCATATTCAGAAATCCAGCGCTCCTCATCAGGGATCAGATCCTTCTCGTCGCGCGTATCGGTTTTAGTTGCCTTGGTGTACATCTCGTGAATCTCAGCAACCGTGAATCGTGGAACCTTGCCATCCTCTGGCAGCACAAGCTCAGGTGCGTTCATGCTTTTGAGAGCGGCTGCAAGCTCCTCGTAGGTTTTTGTGAGGGCATACTGTGTCATATTGCCAACGGTGTCGAGCACCTCGTCGTGACCATCTACAAATCCCATCTCGATATCAAGCATGTAGACCTCGCTCATGTGACGAGTTGTCGCACTGAGCTCTGCTCGGAACGCTGGTGCTATCTCATACACTCGCTCAAAGGCGCCTACCATGATTTGCTTATAGAGTTGTGGGCTTTGAGCGAGTGTCGCCTCTTTGCCAAAATAGTCGAGTTTAAAGACTTCAGCGCCACCTTCTGTCGCAGCTCCAAGTATTTTTGGTGTATGGATCTCGACAAACTCGTTGTCATTGAGATACTCACGAATGTACTTAGCAAGTGCAGCTCTGACTTTAAAAATATTCTGCTCTTGCAGGTTGCGCACATTCAGGACGCGATACTCAAACAGTGTATCGAGGTTCTCTGCTTTGTGTTGAATAGGTTTGTCGATCTCAATTGGAGGCTCGTCGGTTACTGGCATTGTAATTTTAAGAGTTGGGTCGTGAATCTCTGCGCCACCCGGTGCACGCTCATCTTCGACGACCGCACCAGTTACCTCTAGTACAGTACCAATGTGTAGCCCCCTGAGCTTCTCAACCTCTTTTTTATCCTCTACTAAAACTTGGGTAAGGCCGGCTCGATCTCTCACGTTAATAAATGTAAGGCCGCCCATGAGGCGCTTTTTGTGTAGCCACCCTTTTATTGTGGTCGTTTCTCCGATGTGTTGTGCGATATCTCTACTAAGTGTTCGTGACATGTGTATTATCCTGATTGGTTGGTGAAGTGCTTTTATCTATGGGCCATGAAGTGCATTAAACCAAGCGTGTTTACGCCTTGGCCCGTGCATTCATATTTATCGCCATCTTCATTACACCACAGTATAACAGATACGGATATGAAATGTGACTACTCTTTTACGATTCCTGTTAGATGCTCGAGTAGGTCGGCTATTGTCACGATGCCCGTGAAGTCGCCGTCGAGGTTACGCACAAACATCAAATACTGCTTCTCCTGAAGAAAGGCTTGGACGAGTTCCTCAAGAGAGGTCTCCTCCTCGACCCACACCAAATTTGTATCCATGATGTCTCGCACGGTTTTATTCTTTTTAGCGCCATGAATATCTGTGAGCTCGCTAATGTCGAGTAGCCCCTCTGGGTGCGATTTTTTGGCGCCAACTGGAAAGTATCCATGCCCACTCTTCTGCAGATCACTGAGCAGGATTGGTCCGAGAGTAGCATCAGGGTCAACCACTAGAGCCTGTTTTTTGCCCGTCATGACATCCTTAACCATTTTTGTCTCGGTTTTTAAGACACTCGCGAGTCGCTGTTTGTATGTGCTATTAACGACATCGACCGGCAATGTCTCAATGACATCGAGCAGTTCATCGAGTGACTGCGGCCTCCCAACACGAGCCTGACGCGACTCGCCTATGACATACCTGAGTGGCCATGTTACCCGGGCAACAAGCAAGATGGTATCCACGGAGTGATCAAATAATTGGTAGGCATAAGAGCGCACAAATCCAACACGTGCGAGTGCCGCAACAACCACAAAGCCAACCAGCGCAGCAGCCACTCCGAACATATATCCGTACAGCGCAACGCCAAGCGCTACCGCAATTGAGCCGAGTAGTATGGACTCGATTGTTTGCAGCAATCGTATTTTTGATAGGCTCTTGTGTACGGTTTTAAATTCTTTGGTTTCTTGTTTGAGCTGAAAAGCTGAAACATCAAAACGGCTTAGGTCTGTAGCCGCAATCAAAAGAAGCACGACGTTATCTATTATCAACCCAACCAACAACAACGTTTCCATCTTATAGAGTAGTATACCCTACTGAGCACTTTTACCCCTAGCGCTATGATAGAATAATAGGACATGAAAAAGAGGAGCATATGAACAGATTTTGGATTATTTTAACAGTTGTAGTGGTGGGGCTAATTGGCCTGTTCTTTGTTGTCAAAAAGGATGACACCAGCACAAAGGTTAGTGTAGACGGAGACGTCAATAAGGTTCTGAAAACCGACCATGTGCGTGGTAACAAAGAGGCTAAGGTTGTACTAATCGAGTTTGGCGACTTTCAGTGTCCTGGCTGCGGCGCAGCGTACCCCGTCATTAAATCCCTAGAATCAACTTATGGAGACGATGTCGCTTTTGTTTTCCGACACTTCCCACTTACTCAGGCACACCCAAATGCTTTTGCTGCTGCTCGTGCAGCGGAGGCGGCGGGAGAACAAGGGAAGTTCTTTGAAATGCACGATAAATTATTCGAGTCGCAAACCATTTGGGGACAATCGACTGATAATCAACAGGAGCTTTTTGAGGGATACGCCAAAGAGCTTAACCTCAATATGGACAAGTTTAAAAAAGATTACGCGAGCGAAGAGGTTGCAAGTCGCATAAACCAAGATAGGTCAATCGGACAACAAGATTTTGACGTTAAGGCAACACCAACATTTGTTCTCAACGGTAAAAAACTTGATCCGTCGCCCAAGAACCAGTCTGCGTTTGCCAAGCTGCTTGAAGATACAATTAAGAAGTCGCAAAAATCAAACTAATCAGTATCGATATCCAGCGCAATACCCTCGCAGCACTTTGTGAGCATATGACAGCGCGGGCACTCAAAGTGACCATGTACTGGAATAATCGGGTAGAACTCGCAGTTATCGCAAAATAACAGTGGCTCACAAACCTTTACGTCATTGTTCTGCTGATCAGATATTTGCTCCGCCGTACTCATGGCTCAAGTATAGCAG
>JAGQNU010000015.1 GCA_020427905.1 Candidatus Saccharimonadota bacterium
ACCTCGAGGCTTATCTTTAATGGGCTGCTGCGCTATGACACCGAGGGCAAGCTGGTACCGGATCTTGCCAAGTCGTGGAGCGTGAATGATGACAAAAAGACCTACGTTGTAAACTTGCGTGATGATGTCACGTGGCACGACGGTAGCGCGTTTACTGCTAATGATGTGGTGTACACCATCAAGACTATTCAGAACCCAGAAACTCGCTCCACAAAACTGGCTGGGTGGAGAAGTGTGACAGTGGCGGCTCCGTCCAAGTATCAGGTTAGCTTCACATTGCCAGCAACACTTGCCTCATTCCCCGACGCCTTGACGCAGCCGATTGTGCCGGAGCACATACTCAATGAACAGCAGCCGAGTGTACTACGTAACTCGAGCTTTAACACCAACCCGGTTGGGACAGGGCCATTTATATCACAGGTTTTGAGAGCCACGGGTGATAACCAGCAGCTCGAGCTAAAGAAGAACTCTGATTATTATCGCGGAGCACCCCAACTCGATAGATTTGTGCTGCGAACGTTTAGCGACAGTGATGAGATGCGAGAGGCGCTCAGTGAGCGCGACATTACTGCAGCGGTTGGTCTGCCGGCTTCAATAGCAGAAGATTTAGCGCTTGACACGAGTATCCGCGTCAGCAATGTGCCACTGTATAGCGGTGTCTATGCATTTTTTAAAACCAACAGCGACTTTCTGACTGACACAAAAGTAAGAAGTGCGCTTGTACAATCTTACGACCGGCAGGCTATACTCAAGCTCTTTGATGCACAGTACGCACCACTGAAAACACCACTGTTACCAACCCAGCTCGGTTTTAACTCCGGCTTTAATCAAGTAACAGACATTGCAGCTGCCAACAAGCTATTAGATGAAGCTGGTTGGGTAATGCAGGGTGACGGCGTACGTGCTAAGGACGGTTTACCACTCGAGCTGCGTCTCGTGACGGTTGATACGAGTGATCAGGCAAAACTTGCGACAGATCTTGAGAAACAATGGCGAGAGATTGGCGTGAAGATCAATTTACAGCTGCTCAGTCAGACACAATTTGAGCAGAGCGCACTAGGCGCTCACGATTATGACATTTTGCTCTACGGTATCTCTATCGATCATGATCCTGACGTGTATGCGTATTGGCATTCGTCTCAAGCAGCTCCAGGCAAGAGTAACTTCTCTGAGTGGAAGTCGGCTCGCGCTGACGCCAGTCTAGATGTGGCTCGGACCCGTCTTGAGCCAGTGCTGAGAACCGCTCGCTATCAGACATTTCAAGATGAGTGGCGTAAAGAGGCGCCGGCCATCGCACTGTACCAGCTGCAAACGACCTATGCGGCGCACCAAAATGCCCAGGGTTACGTACCGGTTGCTGCGACTAACGCTGCCGATCGCCTCACAAACGTAGAGGATTGGACTATCAATACCAAGTCCGTCCTAAAAACCCCATAAGGAGAATTTGTGGAGAACACCAATGAGGACACATTACAGGCATATGAGTCGAATGCTCATGAGTACATTGTGGGTACTCCACATGAGATCACAGGTGATGTTAAAAAGTGGGTAGATAAGACGCTAGACGGGCTGCCAACTGACGCGAAGATCTTTGAGATTGGATCTGCGTTCGGCAGAGGCGCAACGTACATTGAGAGTCAAGGATACACAGTACAGCGGTCTGATGCGGTACGTAGCTTTGTCGACTATTTGGTTGAAAATGGTGATGAAGCACAGATGTTCAACTTGATTACGGATGAATTTGTAGACACGTATGATCTGATCTTTGCTGATGCGGTTTTGCTCCATCTTACAAAGCAAGAAGTAAAAACAGCACTGGCAAAAATCAAAGCAGCATTGAATAGGGGTGGAAAGTTCTCCTTCTCACTGAAAAAAGGAGAGGGCGATGAGTGGTCTGGCGCAAAGCTCGGGGCGCCGCGGTACTTTAGCTACTGGCAACTTGAGGAGATAACTGCTGAACTGAAGGTTGCTGGGTTTACAGAGCTTGTCGTTGTAGAAGGTAATCAGGGTCGTAGTAACAGTGAGTGGCTCCAAATTATTGCCTCATGAAAAACGAC